>JAZURK010000026.1:0-3962 GCA_045606165.1 Christensenellaceae bacterium | reverse complement strand
GGGATTTGCTAAAGCATTGTTCGGCACGGGCTATAAAATAATGGTTAACTTTTATTATATAATTGCGACCTTCGGGTTATTTGGTGCAAGCACCAAAGCATTGGCTACGCCAAAGCCGATCCTACTTTGCCTTTAAATTTTTATAAAGTTTAAGTTTACTACGGCAAAGGCGGGCTCATTTCAAACGAAGGGCGGGGTTTCAAATTCCACTCCCGCCTTACCGTTGGTAAGCAAAAAGAAAAACACCCATCTTTTGATGAGTGTTTTCTTTTTGGTTGCGGGAGTGGGATTTGAACCTCACGACCTTCGGGTTATGAGCCCGACGAGCTACCAAGCTGCTCCATCCCGCGATAACTGATGTGTTAGTATAATACAATAAACTGCTTGCTTTGTCAACTGTTTTTGCATTTTTTTAGAAAAAAATTGCTTTTTTTAACATTTATATTTGTCGTTTTTCTTTATTATTATATTGTAAAAATAAAAAATTTATGCTAAAATTGTAATGAAAATAAAAATTAGGGGTTATTTATGAATATTGCTATTATTTCCGGCGCATCGTCGGGTATGGGTAAAGATTTCGTTTTACAAGCCGATAAACGTTATAATTTAGATGAAATTTGGGTTATTGCAAGGCGAAAAGAACGCCTTGAAGAATTAATACCTTTAACAACCGCTAAAATAGTTCCACTTGCTTTAGACCTTACCGACAATAATAGTTTTGAGATTATAAAACAAAAACTTGACACCGAAAAACCCGACGTTAAACTACTTGTTAACGCTAGCGGTTTTGGTAAGTTTGGCGAATTTTACTCTTCAAGCGCCGAACAAAACGCCAATATGGTTGACCTTAACTTAAAAGCGCTTATCGTTATGACAAATATAGTTTTACCATACATAAACGAAGGGGGTAAAATTTTACAAGTAGGTTCGCTTTCTTCGTTTGAACCCGTACCGCACCTTTCCGTTTACGCGTCTACTAAAGCGGGGGTTTTAAGTTTTTCACGCGCGCTTAACCACGAACTTAAAAGTAAAAAAATTAGAGTTTTATGCGTTTGTCCGTACTGGGTTAAAACGGAATTTTTCTCTCGCGCTAACGAAAAGGAAAAAATGGGCAAGTTCGATATTTTATACGAGTCTGACTTCGTTGTAAAAGTTGCCTATAAAACGCTTGATAAGTCTAAAAAAGACTACGTTGTACCTGGAAAATACGCTAAACTTCTTTGCTTTTTATCTAAAATCGTAAGCCACAAGTTTATGATGAAAATGATGGATAAAATGTTTAAATTTGAAAAAAATGATTGATTTAAGTTTAATTAAAAAAAACCAAACAATCGCCGTAGCGTTATCTGGCGGAAAGGATAGTATTTGTTTACTGCATAACCTTTTAGCCATTAAAAACGACTACAACTTAACGATTAAGGCGATTAATATTGACCACTCTATTAGGGGTAAAGATAGCGAAAACGACAGTTTATTCGTAAAAAACTACTGCGAAAAACTTGGCGTTTCTCTTGCATTTTTTAAGGTTGACGCGATTACTTTTTCTAAAGAAAACGGCTACTCTCTTGAGCAAGGCGCTAGAATTTTACGCTACGAAATTTTCGATAATCTTTTAAAAGAAAAATTTTGTGACGCTATTGCTACCGCACACCATAAATCCGACAATTTTGAAACGGTTTTATTTAATATTTTTAGGGGTACGGGCTTAAAAGGTCTTACGGGTATTCCTAAAACTAGAAAAAACTATATCCGCCCACTTTTAAACGTTTCGCGAAAGGAAATTGAAGATTATATTATTAAAAATAATATACCTTACGTTGAAGACGCTACTAATTTCGATAGCGAATACTCTAGAAATTATATACGAAACGAAATTGCTCCTAAAATTTTAGAGAAGTTTCCGTCGGCGGAAGACGCCGTTTCTAGGCTTTCGCTACTCGCTAAAGAAGAAGACGAGTTTTTAGACCAACTTGCCTTTAGTTATATTAAAAACGAGAACGAAAACTATTACTTTTCAACGGATATACCGCCTATTATGATGAAAAGGTGCGCTAAAATTATCCTTTCGCGCTTGGGTGTTGACAAGGACTATGAAAGCGTAAATTTAAACGACGTTGTTAAACTTTCCACCTTGCAAAACGGCAGTAAAATCAACTTACCGAAAGGAGTTGTTGCTGTTAAACTTTATAGCGTTATTTCATTTTGCGTTCAAGTAACGCCTTACTTAATAGACGAGACGCCTTTTGCCGTTGACACTTTTAAATTTCACGATTATTCCTTAAAAATTACAACGGAATTTGTGGAAAAAGCACTTAAGTTCGACGGGGATAAAGTGCCTAAAAACGCCGTTATTAGAAACCGTAAAAACGGCGACCTTTTTACAAAATTCGGTGGTGGAACTAAAAAATTAAAGGACTTTTTAATAGATAAAAAAGTTCCAAGGTATTCGCGCGATTCTATACCCGTTTTAGCGGTAGGAAATAAAATTTTAGCCGTTTTCGGCGTAGAAATTTCAGAAGATATTAAAGTTGATACAAACACGAAAAACATACTTTATGCAAAAATTTTATACGAATAAAATAAACGCCCGACTGTTTAAAGTCGGGCGGTTTTTTATTTAGTTAATTGGTAAATGGCTTTTTTATACATATCATAACACTTTTTAAGGTAATCAAGCGAGATACTTTCGTTTTGCATATGGCAAACGTTCATATCAATTTCGCAAGGGCCGAAAGCAACACCGCATTTTAAGGCTTTAGCGTAAGTTCCGCCACCGATTGCAAGCGCTTGTTTATTCGTTTCGTTATTTTCGTTGTAAATATCTACTAAAGTTTTAACAAGTTGGCTATTTTTATCTACGATAAGCGGTTTAGTGTAATTTAAAATTTCGCCGTTACCGACATTATCAAGTATCGGTTTTATATCTTCTTTTTTATAAGTGCAAGGGTGTCGACAATCCACCAAAATAACGATTTTATTATTTTCTATCTTGATTACGTTTGGCGAGAAAGTTAAAATACCCGTTTGGTCTTTTACCCTTGAAAATCCGAGTTTGTCTTCAAATAGATTTTCATAAAAATCTTTATCAAACTCGCCTATCTCAACTAAAAACGCTAGCATTTTTTTAATGGCGTTATCGCCGTTTTCAGGCGTTGAGCCGTGCGCCGTTCTACCTTCAAAAATCACGGTATTATCGCAAATTTTACCGCAGTAATTTTTAGCAATTTCAATAGATTTTTTAGTTAATTCTTTTAATTTTACGCTTGCCTTATCGCAAACTACGTTAACCCTATCGCCACCGTTAATTTCTAAAATATTCGCGCTTTTTTCGCAAGTATATTTATAGGGAATTAAACCCTTTTCGGCATATATTACGGGAAAATCTCCGTCGGGGGTAAAACCCATATCAGGCATTACGGCAACTTTTTTATAATGTTCGATACAATCCCAACCGCTTTCTTCATCACAACCCAAAATGAGTTTGATTTTTTTATTTGGTTTAAAGCCTTGGTCTTTAAGTTCTTTTAACGCGTACAAGCAAAGCACGGCTGGTCCTTTATCGTCGATTACGCCCCTTCCATACAAAATATCGTTATCAATAACCCCGCCGTACGGCGGAAATTTCCAAAACTCCACTTCGCCTTCGGGAACGACGTCAAGGTGGCATAAAATCGCAAGTCCGTCTTTATCAGCCCCTTCGCCAAAAGTGATTTCGCCAACGTAATTATCGTAGTTGTATACGTTAAAACCTAACTTTTCGCCGTCTTGTAAAGCGCGGTTTAACATATCGTAAACACCCTTACCAAAAGGCATATCCTTTTTAGGCGCGTCCTTTACGCTTTTTATTTTTAGCCAAGATTGTAGCGTTTCTATCGCTTGATTAAAGTAATTCATAGTGAAATTATACACCGATTTAAAAATAAATACAATAATATATTTCACTTTTTAATAAAAATGTGTTA
>JAZURK010000025.1:0-13295 GCA_045606165.1 Christensenellaceae bacterium | reverse complement strand
TTATCCCAAGAGTTTGTAAGCATAGAAATATTAGGCATAGCCGTTGCCTTTACGGTAGAGCCGTCTGGCGCAATTTTACGGAGCCCGTTAGGGCCGTCTGAAACGAAAAGGCTAGGAAGTTTGCCGTTTAAATCGTTAATTCTCCAACAGTCTTTACCCGTTAAAAGTGTGATTTTTTCATCTATGGTTAAATCTTTAATATTAATCATAATAATTCTCCTTTAACATAATATATCACTAAAAATTATCAAAATCTATACCAAAACCCTTTTATTTATTCTCAAATTATGATATTATAGTAATATGAACGGATATTACGAACACGAACGTGACAATTTAAACGACCTTAATATAATGTGTAGTAAAAGTTTTATATACCCCGCGCACTTTCATCATAAGATAGAGCTTTTCGTTTTACAAAAAGGCGAGATGAGGGTAGTTAGAAACGGTGACGAGTATACTTTAACTAGCGGAAGTATCGCGCTTTTTAATAGTTACGACGTGCACTCGTACGAAGAGCAGTCTAAAGATTTAAAAGGGTATTGCTTAATTATTCCACCAGACTACGCGTTTAAGTTTTTTGAACGGAATAAAAATAAAACGGCAAAAACGCCTATTATAGCAGATGAAAAATTAACAAGCGAAGTGTTTGAATTAATAGAAAAATATTTAATTAACGAGCAAAATATTTCTGTTTCTAGCGCGTGCATAGAGTTTATTTTATCTATTATTGAAAGTAGGCTAGAATTTATAGAAATAGACTTTGATAAGTATAGCGATTTGCTAGTTAAAAAGATTTTAGTTCATATTAACGATAATTTCAAAGGCGACGTTACGCTTAAAACTGTTGCTAAAAGTTTAGGGTATACCGAGGCGCATATATCAAGAACGTTTAGTAAATTCGTAAAAAAGAGTTTAACTGATTACGTTAACGAACTGCGCTACAATGAAGTAAAAAGGTTGATAAATACTCAAAATAAAAACGTTATGCAAGCGATATTCGACGCTGGATTTAAAAGCGTTCAAACTTATTATCGCGTTAAAAATAGGTATTAAAAAAGTGAGAACTTCAAGTTCTCACTTTTATATTAAATTTTAACTTTTTTCTTTCTAAAGAACCACAAAATCGTAAGTACTTGTAATGGTATACCTACAATATACACAAGCCAAACGTTAATCGTTAAGTGTACTGATAAAAGCACCGTCCAAATAAGCGCGGAGATTGACAAGTACGTTAAAATTCTTTGTTTGAATATTTTAGTAAATACTATTGCTACTATCATAGAAACGGGAATCGAATAGATATATGCAAGCCAAACTTTATCTTTAACAATATCAAACATATTAAATATAACGAATACCGCCGTAGCAACAAACCAAACAAGACCTATAGCAAGCAAAGTTATAACAAGCGAATTAATTTTCTTTTTTTGCGTTGAAACAGTTTTAGGCGTTTCGTTAGGACTAGATAAAAGGTCGTTTACGGTAATCCCGAAAAGATTAGCGATTTTATAAAGAATTAAAACGTCGGGCAACGCTTCGCCCCTTTCCCATTTAGAAACGGCTTTGTCGGAATAATTTAACTTTAACGCCAAGTCGTATTGTGTAAGACCTGAAAGTTTACGGTATTTTATTAAGTTAGTAGAAATATTACTTTTAATAATTTCGTCTTCCATAAATTCTCCTTTATTCCTAACGTTGATTATCGACTTTATTTTATTTTAGCACAAAATTAAAAAATTGCCAAGCAAGAAAACTTAATTTTAGTTTAATTAATAATTAATTATTAATATTTAGTTAAAATTTCTCTTTTTTATGAAAAATTATTGCAAAAAACGCGTTAAAATTATATAATGGAATTAACATTAATTATAAAGGTAAAAACAAATGGTCGACGTAGAAAGAATTAACTTTTTAGCAAAAAAATCACGAGAAGTTGGTCTTACCGAAGAAGAAAAATTAGAACAACAAAAACTTCGCCGTGAGTATATAGAAAGCGTAAAAAACAACATTAGGGCGCAAATGGGCAATCCCGAAGATTATAAAAAGGAAAAAAAAGATGATTGACGAAAAAACTAATTTTGACGCCATTGAAATTTTGCTTAAGGAGTATAAAACCGCAAGTCAAAATCTCAATAGTTTAAAAACTCAATTAGAAGAAATCAAAGGCGAGTTAAAGGAACTTCGCAAAGACGTAACCGTTAAAAAGTTAAACGAAAAAATCCTTGAAAAGAACACCTTGCGCGACAAACTTAAAGTAGAAATTTCCGAAGTGAAAAAAGTCGTTAAAAAGGCGTATAGCGAGTGTGAAACTTTAATTTTCAACGGAATAAATTATCGTTATTCTGAAGTGTACGATAAGCAATTATCTCGTTTATACGGCGCTAAAGTGGAAATTATTGTAAAATCTGTTGGCGATGATTACGACGAAAATCTTTGCGACGTTAAAAACGTAATTATCACTAAAAATAAAGAGCAACACAAAAAAATCCTTGCTATGCTTGACTTTGGGATTTTAGAAGTTTCTAACAATTATCCGCTAAAGAAAGCGCTTGTAGAAATTTGCGCGTATTCTAAAAAAATCCCTGCAGGCACGTCGTTGCCGTTCGATACCGACTTGTTATGAAAAAGTACGAATATTTAGTAGTTGATTACGACGGAACGCTCGTTAACGACGAAAAGCAAATTACGCCTAAAACGCTTAAAGCGGTAAACGATTTCGTTAAAAGGGGTGGCGTTTTCGTTGTTTGTACGGGGCGTATGACTAAAGGAATTGATTATAAGTTAAAAAATGCGGGGCTTAACTGTTTGCTTGCTAGTTTTAACGGCGCGGAGTTTAGCGATATATCAAGCGGTAAGGTATTGTACCAAAAACCTATCGACAATAAAACTTGTATAAAATGCTTTAAAATTTTAGAAAAGCACGGGGTAAGCGGTCAATGTTATCCTAACGGCGAGTACGTCGTGGCTAAAGAAACCGAGCGCACTATAGCGTACTCGAATATGATGGGCGTTAAGGCTAACTATCAAAACCCCGTATCAAAATATATAGCGGACAATAACTTAACTAGCCCCAAAATTTTGGTTTACGACAGCAAGGAAAATTTAGACCTTGTTGAAAGCGAGTTAAAATCAAGCCTTTTAGAGTGCGAAGTTATAAGAAGTTTTAGCGAGCATATAGATATTAACTTAAAAGGCGTATCCAAAGGCAACGCGATAAAAATGATAGCCGATTATTACGGCGTAACGACGAACGACATTATTGCGGTTGGCGATGCGGGTAACGATATCCCTATGCTTGAAACGGCGGGTTTTCCTATTGCTATGGGCAACGCGCTTGCGCCCGTTAAAAAAGTTTGCAAGGCAGAGTGTCCTGATAACAATAGCGACGGAATTAAATATATAATAGATAATTACTGCATATAATAGCGTCAGCGGAAAACCGCCGACGCTATTTTTCTATAAAATTGCTAATGAGATTTTTTTCAAAAGAAAATTCGTAAATAAAAATTTCGCTATCGGTTATAGATACAATCTTATTAAAATCGCTAGGCAAAGGAAATAAATAGCGCGGTTTTTTAATAAACTCGTAAATATCGTTTGTCCTTTCTAGTAAAGTAGGGGTAAGGTAAATACTTAAATCCCCCATAACCGAAACTGTTTCCATAAATGATAGCGGTACTAAATTTTTATTGATTTGATTAAGGTTTTTAGATAAAGTAGTGTTTCTTAAAACAAGCGAAACGCCTAGTGATAAATCCCATTCCTCAACGACGGTTATCGGGTTGATAAAAGAATAAAATTTTTGAATTTTAAGCGGATTATTTACTTCAAATTCGTCCACTATATCTTTAAAAACCAAGGTGGGCGAAGGTGTGGAAAAATCATAGCCGTAAAGAGCAATTTTTCCGCATTTAAACGCAAAAAATACAAAACTGTTAAGGGTGTAAATTTCGCAGTCGGAAGGTGTGAAAGGAAGGTCGCTAACTATCGCGCAGTTGCCGTCGATAAAAAATTTAACCGCGCCGTCTAAAACCACGGTTAATAAGTAGTTGTAGCCGTTATGGTTAAAGTTTTTTTGCATTAAAACTTTAAAGCAAGAAAGCGGTTTTTTATAAAAATTAGGAATAATAATTTTTCCGTTTAAAAGTGGGAATATTTTAATACCGTCTAGACTAGTTAGGTCGGCGTAAGTGGGGAAAAATTCGTGATTGATAGGTAAAAACTCTAAAAATAATTCTTTTTCAATGCAAGAAAAACTTTTTAAGTTATCGTCAACTTTGCCTACGTATTCGCCGTTGATTTTTAGATGGCAAGGCATAGAAGAAATAAAATAATAATTCATATGAAATTTTATTAACTTATTACCACTTTTATGTATTTTTTATTAAAATTCTGTCAATAATGCTATTAAAATTGCAAAATTGGGGGCAAAAATGGACAGTAATGGTAACTTTTTAAAAAAATTAGGGGTTTCAAAAACTCAATTTAATATAATTGCAAGCGAGTTTTCATTAAGCGAAAAACGAGATATAGTTAAGGGTGTTTTAAAAGGAATTATAAACGGAAAAACTTTCGAGCAAGCCATATGCGATATATCAAACGACAACGACTATTTAATATCAAGATGTAAAAGAAAATGGGACTTTGTTTTAGCGTATGAAAAGTGGTTAGTTAAATCTTTATTGATAGATATTTTATGCGAAATTAAGTGTGCAAAAAACTCTAGTAAAATTTAAAATTGTTAAAAGATAAACGGTGGGATTCCATCGTTTTTTTATATATATAAAAATCGTTGCTAAAATTCATAAAATATGTTAAACTTATAAGGTTAACTAAAAATTATAAAGGGATAAAAATGTTAGAACTTATAAACGTAAAAAAGATTTATACGACTAAAGCGGGTGATACCGCCGCGCTTAATGGTTTAACCGTAACTTTTCCGTCTACCGGTTTAGTTTTCGTTACGGGTAAAAGCGGTAGTGGTAAAACCACTTTACTTAACGTAGTAGGTGGTCTTGACGGTATTGACGGCGGAGATATCGTTATTCAAGGCAAAAAGTTTTCAGAGTTTACTAGCGAAGAATACAATAGTTATAGAAATACCTACGTTGGATTTGTTTTCCAAGAATACAACTTGCTTTCGGAATACACGGTAGAAAAAAACATCCGTATAGCAACCGAATTACAAGGCGTGGACGTAAAAACCGAAGAAATCAACGCTTTACTTGAAGAAGTGGATTTAGCAGGGCTTAATAACCGTTTACCAAGTCAACTTTCTGGCGGTCAAAAACAAAGGGTGGCAATCGCGCGTGCGCTTATCAAAAATCCTAAAATTATTATGGCGGACGAGCCTACGGGTGCATTGGACTCGGTTACGGGTATTCAAGTATTAGAAACTCTTAAAAAACTTTCTAAAGAAAGACTCGTTTTAGTTGTTTCACACGACCTTGAACTTGCTGAAAAGTATGCGGATAGAATTATTCGTTTAGTAGACGGCGAACTCGTAGAAGACGTAATTTTATCCGATAAAGAAATTATAGGCAACGTTGCTGAAAACGATAAGGACTTTATTGTAAAATCGGGCGCAGAGTTAACTAAAGAAGAAACTAAAAGTTTAGTTAGCGCGATTAAAGATAAAAAGAATATCGTAATATCGGAAAACATCTCTATTAGAAAGAAAACAAAAACCGATATAAAGGCGGAAGAATATTCGGGCGAAAAAGTAACCTTTGTAAGTAGTAAAATGAAATACCGCAGCTCGGCGGAACTCGGTTTAAAATCGTTAAAGGTAAAACCTTTAAGGCTTGCGTTCACTATTTTGTTATCGGTTGTAGCGTTTGCGGTGTTTGGGCTTTTTGATACTATTGCATCTTATTCTAACTCAAAAGTCGTTGCTAACCTTATGAGTAGCGGAGATTTAAATGCTATTCAATTAAGTGCGGAACACGTTGGCGAAACGGCAACAACCAAGTTCAACCTTTCTAACGCTGAAATTAACAGAATTAAAAGAGAATCGGGTTTAAATTTTAGACCGATTTACAATATCAACGACAAAAACTACTCGGGTATAAACAACGCGGTTAGAATTGATGAATTAATCGGTGTTATTAAAACTACCGTCGGTAAAGAATATTACCCAAGTTCGTTAAGCGGTTTTATCGAATTTGCGCCTGAAGAAATTACGGCAGACGGCGTTATTGATAAAGACGGTTTTAACTTTAAGGTTGTCTGTGGTGAATATCCTTCGCTTAAATATGCCGAAGGTGGCGGTTTAATTGAAGATTCCGTTTATGAAATTGCTATCTCTACGCTTATTGCGGACAGTCTTATTCATTGGACGTCGGGCTCTGACCTTGGCGGAAATAAGATTTATACTTATGAAGACTTTTTCATTCAACCTACGTTTATCAAACTAAATTCCATAAGTTATAAAATCGTGGGTATTATCGACTGTGGTAAAATTCCTCAAAAATACTCGCAATTAGCAGTAGAATCTAAAAAACCTGAAAATAGGCTTTTAATTGACGAATATAACGCGTATATCAATGCGGGTTGTTATTTGTTTGGTTTTATGCCTTACGGTTTCGTAGACTTAATTCAAGAAAGAAACAATAGAATCGTATCCTACTATACTAACGAATACTCTTACCACATTTACAACTCACGCAACGCGTTTCTTTCTTCAATTTCGGATATTGAAGATACCCGTTATTATAAAGCAAGTGATATCCCTAACGAAAACGTTTTCTTATTCAATCAATCTTTATTTGATAGCGAAGGCAATAGAATTACTATTCCAAACAAAAATATACTTAAAGAAGACGAAGTTTTAATCAACGTTGAAAACTTTAGGAAATTATACGCTGAAGAAATAGAGATAATAAACGACGACGTTTCGCGTGAATCCGATTTTGCAAGGGCGATTGGAATTGCAACAAACCCTAAAAGAAGTCTTGAAGATAAGGAAGAAGCAATCCAAGAAGTAAGCGAGATTTTCGACCAAGCAGGATTACCTGTCGTAAAATATATCAACATCATAAGGGAAACTAAAGGAACGCGCGTACCAACTTCGCATTTATTAAAAGTCGTAGGCGTTTACACTGGCGTTTGTACGGATATAGGACCTGCTATTTCAAGTTGGTATCCATACGCGTTAAGTACCGACGGACTTAAAAAGTTAGGCGTTTATACCGAGCAAGGTATTTATTCAAGAGTAATAGCGCCTAATGCGGTTCAAACGACATCGTGTAACTTTAAAGACGGCGCGTCGTTTATTGCTGAACTTTTAACTAGAGAATCAGGTTATAGGCTTCAATTACACGGTAACGCCATTGTTAAATCAATCGACGATAACGGCAAATTAATTACAGACTTTACAGGTCTTGTATTTATTATTGCTATCGTACTTGCACTATTCTCGATATTTATGTTGTTTAACTACATTGCAACAAGTATCGTATCAAAGCGTCAATCAATCGGCGTGTTAAGGGCGCTTGGCTCTAACGGTAAAGACGTATTTAGTATGTTTATTACCGAAAGTTTAGTTATCTCGCTTATCAACGGCGTGCTAGCATCGTTGGTGGCGTACGTTGGTTGCTATTTCGTTAACTATTACATTAAAAACGTTATGACTATTGCAGTAAATTTTGCAATATTTGGAGCAAGACAAATTATCATTATTATTCTTGCTAGTATATTTACAGGCATTATTTCATCACTTCTTCCAATTATTAGAATTTGTAAAGAAAAACCTGTTGAATTAATTAGAAAACCTTAAAACTTTATTTAACACCCATTAATTAGGAGAGAAATGTTAGAACTTATTAACGTAAAAAAAATTTACAATTCAAAAGCTAGTGAAACTGCTGCGCTTAATGGAATAAATTTAGTTTTTCCTGATAAAGGTTTAGTTTTCATTACAGGTAAAAGCGGTAGCGGTAAAACTACTTTATTAAACGTTATTGGTGGACTTGACGGGTTTGATAGCGGTGAAATTATTATTCAAGGCAAAAAGTTTTCGGAGTTTACTAGCGAAGAATACGATAGTTATCGCAACACCTTCGTAGGATTTATATTCCAAGGTTATAATTTACTTTCGGAATACACCATAGAAAAAAATATTCGTTTAGCAAACGAATTACAAGGCGTAGAATCTAAAATTGAAGATATTAACGCTATTTTAGAACAAGTTGATTTAGCCGGGCTTAATAACCGCCTTCCAAGCGAACTTTCAGGCGGACAAAATCAAAGGGTAGCAATAGCAAGGGCGCTTATTAAAAACCCTAAAATTATTATAGCCGACGAGCCAACGGGTGCGCTCGATTCTAGTACGGGAATTCAAGTATTGGAAACGCTTAAAAAACTTTCTAAAGATAGGCTTGTTATCATCGTTTCGCACGACCTTGAACTTGCTGAAAAGTATGCAGATAGAATTATTAGTTTAATAGATGGCGATATCGTAGAAGACGTAATTTTATCCGATAAAGAAATTATAGGCAACGTTGCCGACAACGGTAGGGACTTTATAGTTAAATCGGGCGCAGAGTTAACTAAAGAAGAAAATGAAAGTTTACTTAACGCTATTAAAGAAGAAAAGAACGTAGTAGTTTCTAAAAAAATTACTATTAGGGAAAAATCTCAAACGGTAGTAGAAAAAGAAACCGAAGAAAAGGAACAAGTTAAACTTTTAAAAAGTAAAATGAAACTTTCAAGTTCCGTAGGGCTCGGTTTAAAATCGTTAAAGGTAAAACCTTTAAGGCTTGCGTTTACCATATTTTTATCAGTTATTGCTTTTGCTGTGTTTGGGCTTTTTGATACTATTGCCTCGTATGAAAATTCAAAAGTTATCGCTAACCTTTTAAATGGTGACGATTATAAGTCTATACAAATAAGCGCGGAAAACGTTGGCGAAACTAGTAAAACGAAATTAACTATATCAAGCGCCGAAATTGAAAATATAAAACGCCAAACAGGTTATAATTTCCGTCCCGTTTACGACGTTAACGATAGGGAATATAAAGGAATTAATACCATTGAAGTTATCTCAAACTTAACGCCTAAAACAAGCGTGGGTGAAGAGTATTATCCAAAGGGTATTAGCGGATTTATTGAGTTTTCTAAAGACGAAATATCCGCTGACGGCATTATTGATAAAGGTGGGTTTAACTATAAAATAATAAACGGCAAATATCCTGATACTATTGCAAAGGGAGAAGACGAAAAACAAGAAATAGCAATTTCTACGCTCGTTGCCGACGGCATTATGCATTATTTATCCGGCGAAAAATTAGATGGTTTATTATCTTTAAAAACCTATGAGGATTTCGTTAACCAAGAAACTTTTATAACGTTGAACGGTAAAAGATATAAAATCGTAGGAATTATAGATTGTGGCGCAATTCCTAAAAAATACGAAGTATTAAAGAACGTGACTAGGTCACAAGCAGACTCTGTTTTAGTAGAAGATTATAAAGCGTTTATTAATACGGGTTGCAATTTAATAGGATTTATGCCTAAAGGTTTTTTTGATAATAAACTCGAAAAAAACAATAGAATAGTAAATTACTATACTAACGAGTACGTGTATAAAGTTCGTGATAAAAGAAACTTTGACGTAGCGTCTATTACAGCGTTAGAAGACACTCGTTTTTATAAGATAAGCGATATTCCTAGTGAAAAGATATTTTTATTTGATAATAATAATGCAAATAAAAATGATTTACCATCTGATAGTATTTTAATTAGTTTATCTAACTTTACAAAGTTTTATTGGAAAGAGTTAAATGATTTAAACTATCAAAAGACGTATTACCAAATGTACAAAGATGCTTATAGTGTAGCAGTAGATAAAGAAACATCTTTAGAAGATAGGCAATTGGCTGTATATAAAATGGCTGAAGCGTTTAATCTTGCAAAAAATGACAATATTCAAATAGAAAAACCTGTAAGCATAAGTAAGCAATTGAAAAATGTAGGCACGTCTGAATTTTACCCTATGAAAGTCGTTGGTGTTTACGTTGACGTTAATATGGATATACCTGCATCAACCGAAAATTGTTTTCCGCTTGCTTTAAGTGAAGACGGGCTTAACAATATCGGCGTATATACAAAGCAAGGTTTTTATTCTAGACTTATAACTCCGCTTAATGGCAAAGTGGCAGGTTGTTCTTCTGATAACGGCGCTAAATTTTTAGCAGACCTTATTTCTAAAGAAAAGGGATTCCGCCTTAAATTTTACGAAAACTCTATTTACGAGACTATTGACAAAAACGGCAAAACTGTTACCGAGTTTACGGTGATTGCCCTTATTGCATCACTCGTTCTTGCTGTTTTCTCAATATTTATGTTGTTTAACTATATTTCAACAAGTATCGTATCAAAACGCCAATCAATAGGTATACTTCGCGCGCTTGGCAGTAAAAGTTCAGACGTTCTTATAATGTTTATAACTGAAAGTTTAGTTATTTCTTTAATAAACGCAATAATCGCATCGGGCGTGTCTTACCTTGCTTGTTTAGTTGTAAACTTCTATATTAAAAACGTAATGAATCTTACGGTAGATTTCGCTATTTTTGGCGTAAGACAAGTTATTTTTATTATGCTTGCTAGTATAATTGCGGGCGTACTTTCTTCACTTCTTCCTATCATTAAGATTTGTAAAGAAAAACCTGTTGATTTAATTCGTAAACCTTAATTAATTATGAAAGATAAAATTATTTACCTTGACAACGCGTCTACTACTCCGCTTGATAAAAGGGTTTTAGAAAAAATGACGCCATATCTAACCGAACTTTACGGCAACGCCAACTCGCTACACAGCGTAGGTAGGGTAGCCGTTAAAGGTCTTGACGAGGCTAGAGAGATTATCGCGGATATTATCGGCGCTGACTTTAACGAAGTGTATTTCACGTCAGGTGGTACTGAAAGCGATAATTGGGCGCTTCGTGGCGCGTTTTCAAGCAGAAAAACTAAAAATAAACTCGTTTTATCTAGTATCGAACATTCCGCTATGCTTAAAACAGCGGATGACCTTGCCTTAATGGGTGCGGAAGTTGTTAAAATCAATCCAAACGCTAACGGTATAGTTGACGTTAACGAATATAATTTAGCGATTGACGATAATACTTTTTTAGCAACTTTAATGTATGCTAATAACGAAGTTGGAACTATCCAAAACGTTAAAGGCTTGGTAGAAATTGCTAAAAATAAAAACGTTTTAACGTATACGGACGCCGTTCAAGCAATGGGTGTGATTGATATTAACGTTAAGGATTTAGGCGTAGATATGCTTGGTTTTTCGGCTCACAAGTTTGGTGGACCTAAAGGCGTAGGCTGTATGTATATTAAAAACGGCGTGAATATTGGCTCGATTATAACGGGTGGTCACCAAGAGCGCACTAAACGCGGTGGAACAAGCAACGTTGCAGGCGCAATAGGTATGGCTTACGCGTTAAAGTTCACGCGTGAAAACTTAAGCGAAAATAACGCGTACGTAAAAGGCTTAAGGGAATACTTTATTAAAAGAGTATTAGCGGAAATTCCACTTGCTACCCTTAACGGAGATAGGGAATTAAGGCTTTATAACAACGCAAATATTACTTTTAACGGAATAGACGGCGAGGCGCGTTTATATCAACTTGATATGAATAAAATTTGCGTTTCACTTGGCGCGGCGTGTTCGGCAGGCTCGGTATCTCCGTCACACGTTTTAACAAGTATAGGCTTGTCGGGTAAAGACGCTAAATCTTCACTTCGCTTTACTTTTGGTTTAAACAATACTAAAGAAGAAGTGGACTATACAGTTGATATCTTAAAAAAATTAATTAAATAAAATTATAGCACACCGAGAATGGTGTGCTATAAAAACCGTTTAAAGACTATTATTTAATTTTGGCGGTGTCTTTAGTTTTGACTTCGCCTTCGTCTTTATGGCAAGTACAGTTTTTAGAAATTTCATCTGCTTTGCGCATAATTTCATCTTGACTGTCTTTTACCACTTGCCTAGCTTTGCGTGAATTGGCTACGATTAGCGCACCGCCAACCATACCAAGCGCAAGTCCAACTATAAACATTTTGCTTTCCATTAATCCCCCTTAAACTACGGCAAACGGGAATTATATGAAAAAAAGGTGGTTTTATAGCGGAATAAAACTTAACTTTCTAAATCCCCGCTTGCAAAGATAGTATGTCGAATTTTGTCGGGGTTATACATACAAGGAGTAATTTTTATGAAATATATTGCTTTTGATATAGGTGATAAGCGTATAGGGGTAGCCGTTAGCGACCCGTTTGGCGATTTTGCTATGCCACTTGAAACGTACTATCGCAAAAACTTTCAAAAGGACGTAGAATATTTAATAAATTTAGCAAAACAAAGGTACGCTGACGTGATTGTTTGCGGACTTCCGCTTAACTTCGACGGTAGCGAAAGCGAACAAACTATAAAAACTAAAAGTTTTGTTGAAGAAATGAAAAAACATACCGAAATCCCAATAGTTTTTGAAGACGAAAGATTTACCACAATGCAAGCGCAAAGGGTGTTACTTGAAGCGGATATGCGAAGAAGTGATAGGAAAACCGTTGTGGATAAGATTGCCGCGTCTTACATTTTAGAAACTTATATGCAAAAACAAAAAAACAAAGGAAACTAACATTATGAAATATATTGACGACGCTAAAGACGTAGAAACCGAAGAACTCGGCTATGAAAACGAAATTATTGAACTTATTAACGAAGAAGGTATGGCAATACAATTTTATTTAGTAGGCTCGCTTGACTTTGAAGGTAAAACGTACGCGTATTTTCAGCCAGCCGAAGAAGTAGACGGGGTTGCCCCAGAACAAGTTATCGTTTTTGAAGTAGACGAAACGGGCGAAGACTTAATTGAGATTGAAGATAAAGAGTTAGAAAGTAAACTTTTAGAAGAATTTTCTAACGACTATTTAGGCGAATACGTAAACGAAGAAGAATATTATTCGTAAACTCACATTATTTAGAATAGATAATTAAAAACGGCTTGGGGTTAGTTAAACCCAAGCCGTTTTGTTATTCTTTACTTATAAGTGAATCTAATGAAATCCCATAAAGATTAGCAATTTTAATAAAATTTTTAAGGGTAGGAACAGTTTTTCCGTGTTCGTATGCTTGATAAGATTGGTATGATATACCAAGTTTTAATGCAACATCACCTTGTGTAAAGTTATTCATCGTGCGAAGATTGTATAACTTTAATGGTAAATTTTTCAATTCTTTAATAGTCTTTTTCATAGTTAAATTATAATACTTAAATGTG
>JAZURK010000024.1:0-3678 GCA_045606165.1 Christensenellaceae bacterium | reverse complement strand
ACCGGATAACCGATTTTTTCCGCCGCTTTAACACCGTCTTCAATCTTGGTTACCGCCATGCCTTGCGGTTGTGGAATATTGAGTTCTTTTAAAATCTTTTCAAAAGCATCGCGGTTTTCGGCTCTATCTATGGCTTGGCAGTCAGTTCCAACGATTTTTACACCGCGATTGTATAACGGCTCGGCAAGGTTGATAGCCGTTTGTCCGCCAAGCGATGCTATAACGCCTTCAGGTTTTTCAAACTCTAAAATTTCCATAACGTCTTCAGTCGTTAAAGGTTCAAAGTAGAGTTTGTCTGCCGTAGTGTAGTCGGTAGAAACGGTTTCAGGGTTATTGTTGATAATAATTGCTTCGTAACCGCTATTTTTAATGGTAGTTACGGCGTGTACGGTAGAATAGTCGAACTCTACGCCTTGACCGATACGAATTGGTCCTGCGCCTAAAACTACGAGTTTGTTCTTGTTTGTAAGTCTTGATTGGTTTTCGCCTATATACGATGAGTAAAGGTACGCGATATACTTACCCGTGTGGAGAGTGTCAACCATTCTAAACACAGGTGTAATTCCGTTTTCGTGACGAAGTCCATATACCTTTAATTCGTTGGTATTCCAAAGTTTTGCGATATATTTATCCGAGAAACCTAAAGTTTTAGCCGATTTTAAAACTGTTAAATCGAAAGGTTTTGCCCTTAAGATTTCTTCCATATCAACGATACGCTTAAAGCAATCAAGGAAGAGTTCGGTAATTTTAGTTATTTCGTGAAGTTCTTTAACGGTAACGCCCCTTCTTAAAAGTTCAGTTACGGCAAAGATACTGTCGTCTTTAGTGTCTACGATATAATCTTTGAGTTCTTCTGTTGTGAATTTATCAAATTTAGGAAGGTGTAAGTGACAGCAACCGATTTCAAGCGAGCGCACCGATTTAAGCATACACTCGTCAAGCGTAGAGCCGATACCCATAACTTCACCCGTCGCTTTCATTTGAGTGCCAAGTACGTTTGCTGCGCTTGCAAATTTATCAAACGGGAATCTTGGGAATTTAGCAACGATGTAATCAAGCCTTGGTTCAATAGCGCCGGTACCACCCGCAACAGGGATATCTTCAAGAAGCATACCAACGGCAATTTTAGCGGTAACCCTAGCGATAGGATAACCACTTGCTTTAGACGCGAGCGCCGAAGAACGCGATACCCTAGGGTTTACTTCGATTAAATAGTATTCGCTAGAGTTAGGATTTAAAGCGTATTGTACGTTACAGCCACCTTCGATTTTGAGTTCTCTAATAATCTTAAGGGCGCTGTTTTTAAGCATATCGTGGTCGTGCTGATTAAGTGATAAGATAGGCGCAACTACGATAGAGTCGCCCGTATGTACGCCAACGGGGTCAACGTTTTCCATACCGCAGATAGTAATTGCTTTATCACTGCTATCGCGCATTACTTCAAACTCGATTTCTTTAAAGCCTTTTACACTCTTTTCGATAAGAACTTGGTGAACGGGCGAAAGTTTAAATGCGTTTACGCCGATTTCAATAAGTTCTTCTTCGTTGTTAGCAAAACCGCCACCCGTACCGCCTAAAGTAAAGGCAGGTCTTAAAACTACGGGATAGCCTATTCTTTTAGCCGATTCCTTTGCCTCTTCAAGCGAATAAGTAATTTCACTAGGAATAACGGGCTCGCCGATTTTTACGCAAAGTTCTTTAAAAAGTTCCCTATCTTCAGCCCTTTCAATACTGTCGATTGTAGTACCTAAAAGTTCTACTCCACATTCCTTTAAAACACCCTTTTTAGCAAGTTGCATTGCAAGGTTTAAACCCGTTTGTCCACCGATACCTGGTAAGATAGCGTCAGGTCTTTCATATCTTAAAATTTTAGCAACGTATTCTAAAGTTAACGGTTCCATATAAACCTTGTCGGCAATGGTTGTATCCGTCATAATAGTTGCAGGGTTAGAGTTTACAAGTATTACTTCGTAACCTTCTTCCTTAAGCGCTAAACACGCTTGAGTTCCCGCATAGTCGAACTCCGCCGCTTGACCGATTACGATTGGGCCCGAACCGATAATAAGTATCTTTTTTAAATCTTTTCTTTTAGCCATTGTGTTTTCTCCTTATATGGAAACGATTTTATCGTTAATTACCGTTGTTTTAAGTTCGCCGTAAACTTCTAAACCCTTAAACGGACAACTTTTGCCCATACTTTTAAAGTCTTTTTCGTTTACTAAATACTTTTTATCTAAATCCCATACCGAATAACCGTTGAGTGGGATATTAAATCTCTTTCGTGGGTTCGTGGACATTAAATCAACTAATTTTTCAAGAGTGATAACGCCCGTTTTTACTAAATAGGTGTAAAGAATAGGAAAAGCCGTTTCAAGCCCCACTATTCCGTTTAAACTACCCTTTAACCCTTTTGATTTTTCTTCGTTAGAGTGCGGAGCGTGGTCGGTTGCTATCATATCAATAGTGCCGTCTAATATACCTTCGATTAAAGCAAGCCTATCTTCTTCCGCGCGGATTGGCGGATTCATTTTATAATCCCCGCTGTCTTTAAGCATCATATCGTTAAAGATAAGGTAGTGCGGCGCCGTTTCGCAAGTGATATCAACGCCGTCTTTTTTCGCTTGGCGGATAAGAGCAACGCTCTCTTTAGTAGAGATATGGCAAACGTGATATTTTACGCCCGTTTCTTTAACGAGTTCTATATCCCTTTTAATTTGTCCCCACTCACTTTCACTACAAATACCTTTGTGTCCGTTTATTTTAGCATACTCGCCATCGTGGATATAACCGCCGTTTAAAAGTGAGTTATCTTCACAGTGCGCAACGATAATTTTATCAAGACTTTTAGCGGTAAGCATAGCGCGTTTCATCATTTCGGTTGACTGAACGCCCCTACCGTCGTCGGAAAAAGCAACGACCTTACTTGACATTTCTTGCATTTTGGATAATTCTTCGCCCTTTTGCCCCACGGTAATCGCACCGTAAGGGATAACCTCAATAACCGCGTCTTTTTCTATCCCGTCAAGTTGAATTTGTAAGTTTTCAAGGCTGTCTGGCACGGGGTTAAGGTTTGGCATAGTGCATACCGAAGTATACCCACCGTTAGCGCCTGCTAGCGAACCAGATTTTATAGTTTCTTTATATGAAAATCCCGGCTCTCTAAAATGCACGTGCACATCACAAAAACCGGGTAAAACAAAACAAGAAGAATAACGTTTATCGTCGCTAATAACGTTAGATATATTTAACGATTTTAAACCTAAAACGTTCATAATTCCTCCTTACAAAAAAAGTCTGCCCATAAAAAACGGCAGACTAAAAAACTTATACTTATGGGATATAAATTCTATCTTGCCGACATCTCTGTATCGTACTTAAAGATATTACTATAATATCTTATCACAATCGCTATGATATGTCAACGATTTTACTTTTATCGGCAAAATATTTTTATTATATAAAAATTTAACGCCCAACCTTTAATAAGGCTAGGCGTTTTGCTTTTATTTTATGGATTTTAAATCAAACCTTATTTGATGGTTTGGGTTTTTTCTTTAGGGATAACGTCGTGAGCGCCACCTTCTACGATACTTGTTGCAGAAACGAGAGTGAGTTTTGCTTTTTGTTGTAATTCTTTAATAGTTAACGCGCCACAGTTGCACATAGTTGATTTAACTT
>JAZURK010000023.1:0-5463 GCA_045606165.1 Christensenellaceae bacterium | reverse complement strand
AAGTTTATCTTTCATTAAAAATTCGGCAAGTGGGCTACGGCAAATATTGCCGTGGCAAACAAAAGCAACTTTAATCATAATATTACAAACTTATTAATTTAGCATTGATTATTTCTTGAAGTGATTTAAGTATGCCAAGTTTAGCATGATAGAAAGTTAAACCGCCTTGGAAGTAAACAGCGTAAGGTTCGCGTATAGGTCCGTCAGCCGAAAGTTCGATAGACGAGCCTTGAATAAACGCGCCTGCCGCCATAATAACTTCGCTATCGTAACCCGGCATAGCCCAAGGAACGGGCGTTACGTAACTATCAACGGGCGCTGCGCCTTGAATACCTTTACAAAAAGCGCACATAGCGTCGCTTGATTTAAGTTCTACCGCTTGAATAATGTCGTATCTAGGCTCTACCGCGTTAGGAATCGTTCTATAGCCTAACTTTTCGTAAATATTAGCGGCAAAAATCGCACCTTTAAGCGCGCCCGCAGTAACTGTTGGCGCTAAAAATAAACCTTGATAAAAAGACGGCAATACGCCAAGCGTTGCGCCTACTTCTTGACCGAGTCCAGGCGCCGAAAGTCTATAAGCGCACCTATTAACGTATTCTTGTTTACCGCAAATATAACCGCCGATTGGCGCTAAACCGCCACCCGCGTTTTTAATAAGCGAGCCTACCGTTAAATCCGCACCAACGTCGCTTGGCTCAATCGTTTCAACAAATTCGCCGTAGCAGTTATCAACCATAATAACCACTTCGGGTTTGATATTTTTAATAAAAGCGATAAGTTCACCTATTTGTTCAACGGAAAAAGTAGGTCTTGTTTGGTAACCTTTCGAGCGTTGAATAGTAACCATTTTAGTCTTTTCGTTGATAGCGTTTTTTATGCCTTCATAGTCAAACGCTCCACCTTCAAGCAAATCTACTTGGCGGTAAGTTACACCGTATTCTTTAAGCGAACAAATAGAAGGGCGTATGCCGATAACTTCTTCCAAAGTATCGTACGGCTTACCAACGGGAGATAAAAGTTCATCGCCAGGTAGTAAATTAGCCGATAACGCAACGGTTAACGCGTGCGTACCGCATACTATTTGTGGGCGAACGAGCGCGCTTTCAGTATGAAAAACGTCAGCGTATACTTTTTCTAATTTTTCCCTACCAACGTCATCGTAGCCATAACCGGTAGACGCTTGTAAACAAGCCGCGTCTACCCTATTTTTTTGAAGAGCGTATAACACTTTGTTTTGGTTATACTCGGCAATCTCATCGATTTTATCAAATCTATCTTTTAAGGATTTTAAAACTTCTTCGCCAAAGTCAAATACTTGTTTAGAAACCCCTAAATTTAAGTAACTTTCAAATTTTTCCATTAATTTTCCCTTAATTCCTTGATAGCAATTTCCATATCTTCAGCGTTGAATACCGACGAGCCCGCAACGATTACGTCAGCGCCCGCGTCTTTAACTTCTTTAACGTTACTTGGCTTTATACCGCCGTCAACTTCAAGCATAACGTTTAAACTTGATTTTTTAATCATTTCGTAAGTTTTTGCTATTCTTTCAGTAGATTCAGGTATATATTTTTGTCCACCATAACCAGGATATACACTCATTATTAAAATCATATCGCAATGCGGAATTAACTTTTCAAGCACCGAAACGTCAGTATCAGGTTTGATGGAAACGGCGCTTTTTACTCCTAATTTTCTTATTTCGTCTAAAACGTCCGCAACGGGTTTTTTGCAAGCCTCGTAGTGTACGGTAATAATATCCGCGCCCGCTTTTGCAAATTCTTCTAAATACCTTTCGGGCTCAACTATCATTAAATGCACGTCAAGCGGAATAGTGGAAACCTTTTTAATATCGGCTATCATTTTAATACCAAAAGTTATGTTAGGTACGAAAACGCCGTCCATAACGTCGCAATGCACAAAGTCCGCGCCCTTGCTACATAAATCGATTACCGCTTCGCCCATTTTGGCAAAATTGGCTGATAGAATTGACGGTGCTATTTTAACGTTGTTCATAATCGTCCTCCTTATTCAAGTAACTACGGCGAAGTTGACCACACGCGCCATCGATATCCGCGCCAAAACTTCTTCTAACGGTAGCGGATAAGCCACCTTTAACAAGCAAGTCGCAAAAAGCGTAGGCTTCTTTATCGGTTGTGGACTTAAGGTTATTTTCCTTAACTTCGTTAAGTCTTATAATATTTACGTGGCAAGGTCTGCCCTTTAAAATTTTTATTAGTTCTTCAAGTGAAGATTTATCGTTATTTTCGCCAGACACAAGCGAATATTCAAAAATATACCTTCTGCCCGTTTTTTCAAAGTAATTGTCGCAAGCCTTTAAAATTTCCGCTATCGTATAAGCTTTGGCTATCGGCATAAGTTGTTTTCTTTTATCGTCAAACGGTTGGTGAAGAGATACCGTTAAGTTTACAGGTAAGCCTTCGTTTGCTAACTTATACATATTCGGCACTATACCGCACGTAGATAAACTTATATTTCTTGGACTTACGTTTAACCCTTTAGCGTGGGATACCAGCCTTAAAAACTTAACTACGTTGTCGTAGTTGTCAAGCGGTTCGCCACTACCCATTAAAACGATATTAGTAACGGCGCGATTTTTAATATTACCACCGTTATCCTTATTTACCAAACAAACGTTAGCAAGCATTTCGCCCGCAGTTAAATTTCTAACTAGTCCACCTATCGTAGACGCGCAAAACTTACAACCCATACGGCAACCAACTTGCGTCGATAAACACAAGGTATTACCATAGTTATTTTTCATAAAAACGCCTTCAATGATATTGCCGTCACTTAAGGCAAATAAGTATTTTTGCGTTCCGTCTTTAGAAATTAACTTTTTTTCAATAGTTACAGGAAAATCAACGTATTTTTCTAGTAATTTTTCCCTAAACGCTTTAGACACGTTAGAAATCTCGCTAATGCCGTTACCCAAGTGCAAAGAAGTAAAAATTTGCTCGGTACGATAGGATTTTTCGCCTAAACCTAAAACCACGCTATTAAGTTCTTCATAAGACAAGTCTTGTAGTATACCCATAATTAGTTCTTTTTAAGTTTTGCGAAGTAGAACCCCGCGCCCATTGATACGTCGGGCAAAAATTGAATACCTATATCAAGTTTTAACCCGTCTAGTTTACTATTAATTTCCACCGCTTTAAAATCTTGGTTTTCTTTTAAGAAATTTTTAACAACGCCGATATTTTCGTCTTTTACAATCGAGCAAGTTGAATAATACAAATACCCGCCCTTTTTAACGTAATTGCTAGCGTTGTTTAAAATATCAAACTGAATTTTAGTAAGTTCTTTAATATTGCCGTCGTCACGGCGGAGTTTGATATCGGGGTTATCCTTGATAACGCCCGTACCCGAACAAGGCACGTCGCAAAGTACCGCATCAAACTTTTCCTTAAAGTCGGGATTAAATACGCTTGCATCATTTTGCATTGCAATAACGTTAGTTTTACCCATACGCGAAAGGTAGGATTTTATAAGTTCTACCCTATGTTCGTGAAGTTCGGTTGCCGTAACGCTATTGAATTTATCCGCCAAGTTAACGGCTTTACCACCGGGAGCAGAACAGCAGTCTAAAAGATTTTCGCCCGCGTCTACCATATCGCAAATAGCAACGCTACCTACCGACTGAAAAGTGTATTTGCCCAAGTAAAAATCTTCATTCATTTTAAATTTAGGCGCGCTAAAAACGTTATCAAACGGAGTTTTTTCATATTCAAACCCGTTATTTTTTAAGTATTCTTCACCGTTTTCGCCTTTATTAAATCGAATAAACGTTCTTTCGGTATCCGCTTGCATTATGCTTTCGGCTTTTTCCTCGCCGTAGTCTTTAATCAAGCGTTTAACCAAAAATTCAGGATAGGAATACTTAACGGAATAATAATCTACGCCGTCACTAGGATACTTCACACCCGTTCTTAAGTAATTGCGAAGTACGGCGTTGATAAATCCAGCAGTACCGCCCTTGCCAAGTTTTTTAGCAAGTTCCACGCAACTGTCCGTTACCGCGTAAGGCGTATCGTTTAAATAAATTATCGAATAAAGCCCTATCTTAAGGATAGTTCTTACCGCTTGTTTAGGGTTTTTATCGCATAATTTTTTAATTATGTAGTTAAGGGTTACGTCTTTATCTAAAACGCCGTAGCAAATCTTGGTAAAGTGCGCGCGAGAACTCTCCCTAATCATAGTGTCGTTAATCGCTTGTTTTAAGTACGCGCCACCGTAAACTTTAGATAACACGACGTAACTGTCGTAAAAAGTAATAAGCATTTATCTACCTAATATATCGCCTTTTTGAACCTTATTGCCCACTAAAAAATCACGAGCAAGCATTTTTTTACTACCTTCAAGTTGAAGTTCGTTAATCTTAATAGCGCCGTCGCCCGTTGCTACTATAAAACCATTTTTTATATCGGCAAAAATAACTTCGCCTGCCGACCCTTTATTTTCGCAAGGAGTTGCCGAATACACCTTTAACGTTTTATCTTTCAAAAACGTAAACGCTATCGGCCAAGGATTAAGCCCCCTAATTAAGTTAACAATATCTTTCGTGGACTTTTTTAAATCAATAAGTCCGTCTTCTTTTTTAAGCATACCAACGTGGGTTGCTAAAGATTCATCTTGCTTAACAGGTAAAATACTACCCTTTTCAATCTCGTCAAGCACGCTAACGATAGTTTCCGCGCCTAAAACTGAAAGTCTATCAAAAAGTTCGCCAGCCGTTTCAGTTTCGGTTATATCAAGGCTAACCGCCTTTAAAATATCCCCCGTATCAACGCCAACGTCCGTTTGCATAATGGTAACGCCCGTTTTCGTTTCGCCGTTAATTATCGACCATTGAATAGGTGCAGAACCCCTATACTTTGGAAGTAACGACGCGTGAATATTGATAACGCCGTGTTTAGCGATATCCAAAATCTCTTTAGAAAGTATTTGACCGTACGCGCAAGTAACCATAATATCGGGATTTAACGCTTTTAAGTCGGCTACTCCTTCAAGTCTTATTTTGTTGTATGAAAGCGTTTTAACACCTTTACTTTGGGCAAAAACCTTAACATCGCAAGGCGTAATAATACCTTTTCTGCCAACTGGCTTATCGGGTTGAGTAACAACCGCCAAAACCTCGTGGCGCGAATTAAGTATAGCCTCAAGCGGTTTTACCGCAAAGTCAGGCGTTCCTAAAAATACTATTCTCATTAATCTTCATTCCTAATATTTACCGCTTTATCAACGTATAAAACGCCGTTTAAGTGGTCGTATTCGTGGCAAATTGCCTTGGCAAAAAAATCGTTGGCGGTAAGTTTAAGGTGTTTGCCGTTTCTATCTTGAAACTTTATAACCACCGTTTTAGGTCTTTTAACGTCCCCCCATTTACCCCTAACGGATAAACAACCTTCAACGCCAAACTGTTCACCTTTTTCCGAAACA
>JAZURK010000022.1:0-7162 GCA_045606165.1 Christensenellaceae bacterium | reverse complement strand
AAAAAAGATAAATAAATTTCCATACAAAAACTTTATTGACGGGTTTTTAAATTTTTAAACTTATAATTCAACTACTTTGTTTTGCAAAATGTTTACAAGGTAGGCGTTTATTACCTTTTTGCCCGAAATAGTTTCAATCGCATACCTATATAAATCCATTTGTTTTTTGTACTTTTTAACAAGGTCTTGCTCGCTTGAGATAGTAGAAAGTTTATAGTCGATTAAAATAATTCCGCTATCCGTTTCACACATAAGGTCGATAATACCTTGAACGAGTACTTTTTCGCTAGAAGTATAGCCAAGCGAATTACCCTCCACTAAACAGCAGAACTTCTTTTCCTTAATCAACTTCGAGCCTTTGATACTCTTAAATATATCCATATTTAAAATATCTAAAACCTTTTGCTTGTCAACTAACTCTCTTTCAGTTAACGTAAAGTGTTCTAATAAAACTCTATCTACTTCCGCGGACAAATCGCTAGCGTAAAAATCGCATTTTTCTAAAACTTTGTGATACGCTGTGCCCCTTTCGGCGCTGTCGCCCGTAAAGATGCTAATGGTTTCATAGTACTCGTCGTCTAAATGCTTGTTTGCGTTACTAACCGAAGTTTTAAGCGGTATAACGGTATCGCTTAAATGCGGATAGGAATAAGTTAAATTTTCCCTTATTATATTAGATAAATTAGGGTTTACGTTTTTACCAGCAACCACCGTTCCTTCGCTATCTTGCTCGATTGTTAAGTCGTCGCCGTTATAAACGATACATTTCGCGTCTTGACGGGATAGAAAATCCGCTGGTCTTACCGCGCGTTTAAATGCGCTTTCATCTCTAAACTCTAAAACGTTTTCGGCTTTCGCTATAACGTGAAGGTCGCACTTTGCCCTAGTTAAAGCAACGTATAACACCCTTGCCTCTTCTACGGCGCGCTTTAAGTAATAACCCGATTTAACAACGCTTAAAAGCGGGTTGTCTTCTTTAATCATAACTTCGGGCTCGAAAATTTTAGGAATAACGCCGTACTCTCTATCAAAGACACAGTCACCCGATAAATCTTTTTCGTTATATTTTGTATCCGCGCCGATAACGATAACGCAAGGAAACTCCAAGCCTTTAGACGAGTGCTCGGTCATAAACCTAACGGTGTTATCGCCAGCGGTTTCGGTAATGGTTATATCTTCAATGGATTTTTCAATATAGTCGTTGAATTCTTTAATATTCATTTTGCTTTCGCCGACCATACTTTCCGCGATAAATCTTTCAACGCGTTTGAGTTTTTGCGCGCCGAAAGGCTCGGCTAAAAGTTTTGCGTCCCATTCCGTTTCGCTTACTATTCTCGTTAAGATTTCGTTAGCCGAAACAAATTCCGCAACCAGCCTAATTCTATCTATATCCGCTAAAAATCTACTGATTTTTTCGCCTAAAATATTCGGTAACTTCGAATATTTTTTAATGCAATCGTAAAAGTGCTTTTCTTTTATAAACTCTTTGCGAATTAAAGACAACTCGTCTTCCGAAAAGTCCCAAAGATTAAGCATTACGGTAGCAAGCGGTACGTCTTGATTAATAAAGCAAAGTGAAGAAACAAGACTTATTAGCACCTTGATTTCAGGATAATCCGCTATCTTATTTTTACCGCCCACCGTCACGGGAATTTTAAAATCTATAAGCGCTGAAACCACTTTAGAAACGAGTTCGCTATTAGAACGCGAAAGTATACAAATATCGCCGTAAGTGTATTCTTTTATAGGGTTTTCGCCTTCGTCTACCTTTGCTTTTATATCGTAATACTTCGTGCCGACTATTTCGTTTATAAGTTTTACGACTAAAGCGGACTCCTCGCCGTATTCTTTTTGAATTATCGGCTCGTAGTTTTCAACAACCGAGTAAACGCCCTTGACTTGTTTTTTTTCAGGCGGGGTTTTCCCGTTTATAAGATGATATACTACGCTACCTTCAAAATCTTTATAAAGCCCACCGTAAATCATAGGACTTTTAGCGTAGTTAAGTCCGCTAAATTCAGGAGTAAATACGTCGCTAAAAATTTTGTTTACCGAAGTTATTACCGCGTTTGAACTTCTAAAGTTATTGTCTAGCGAAACGGCTGTTCCACCTTCGTTATCGTCAAATCTTTTGAATTTATCTACGAAAAATTTAGGATTACAACCCCTAAACGCGTAGATGCTTTGCTTGCTGTCGCCAACCATAAAAAGATTATCTTTAGAAATTAAAGTAACGATTTTTTCTTGTATGTCGTTTACGTCTTGATACTCGTCAACGAAAACGTATTCGTACCTTTGCCTTTCAGCGTTTAAAATATCCGCGTTTTCTAATAGTTTTAACGCGCATTTTTGAAGGTCGGCAAAATCGAGTACGTTGTTTTCCGCTTTGATTTTTTCGTACTCTAAAATAAACTCGCTTGTAAGCCAAAAAAGTTTATCTGCAATTTTTAAACCTTGACTTGCCTTTTTTTCTACTTCTTCTTTACCGATAGAATTGGCGTCGCCTATGCTTTCAACTACTTTATCTACCGCGCTTTTTACGGCTTTTAGTTGCTCGTAAACTTCCGCGGATAACTTCCCTGCTTTTGGAAGGCTCTTTTTTTGATAACTTGAAACGACTTCTTTAGGCGTGGTTAAAGTTTGAAGTAATAAAACTTGCTCTTTTAAGTCTATTAAATATTGCTTTCTAGTCAAGTCGGCGTCGCATAAACCTATCACCGCGTCGATTTTGCTTTCAAGTTCGTGAAGTTCTATAATAGCGGGATTAAACACCCTTTCTACTAAATAAGAGTACGCGTTTTCGTGCGCGATTTTAGTCTTTTCGTACACGGCGTTTAAGTCGCTTTCTTCAATGCTAAACTTGTAAAGTTTAAGTATCGTTTCGCGAAGTTTTCTATCTTTGCGCTTTTGAGTAAAAAATTCAAGCGCCTCAAAAAATTCTCGGTTGCCTTCTTCGTAATATCTATCGAATAAGTTAGAAATTGCTTCGCTTGAAAGTTTATCGCTTTCCTTTTCGTCGATAAGTTTAACGGACGCGTCAAGACCTAACTCGAAGAAATATTTTTTAATTAAATCGTAACAAAACGAGTGAATAGTAGATATTGACGCCGTGTTAACTTTTTCAAGTTGTTCTTTTAAAAACTCGTCGTTTTTTTCGCTTAAACGAGATAAAATCTCTTTTTTTAACTTCTCTTTCATTTCGCTTGCCGCGGCGTTTGTGAAAGTTACTGCTAAAATCTTGCTTACGTCTACGTTGTTTTCGGTAATAAGCCTTAAAATTCTTTGAATTACTACCATCGTTTTGCCCGAACCCGCAGAGGCGGAAACTAGCATATTGCCGTTATCGTGAAGGATTGCGTTTTTTTGGTTTATGGTGCATTTATCGTAATTACCCATTAGTCTTGTCCTCCTTCGTCTACGGCGCTTATAATCGTATCAGACTTAACGTCTTTAACTTTTCTTGTCTTATCACATTCGCGAGCGTTATAACCGCACATTCCTTTATAACTACACCACTCGCAACTGCCCTCGTACGGGGTGGACTCGATAAAGCCCGAAGAAATTTCTTCTACGCCTTTTTGAGATATCAACACCGCGTATTTTGAGTATTTTTGCATATCTTCTTGAGATAAACAGTTAGAGTTTTTAGACACTTCGTTATCTTTAGTTAACGAGATTGACGCGTAATTACTAGATTCCCTTGGCTTTAAGGAATTATCGGTAGCCATTACCACGTTTAAATCGTTAACGGTTTTACCAAGCATGCGGTATTCCCTTTCGCCTACCTTGCCGTAGCCGTCGTGAATAGGAAAATAGTACGCTCCTGCCGGTTTTAAGTTTTCGTTAATAAACGCGTTCATATAAAGGTATAGTTGAAGTTGTTTACCAACGTAAAACTTTTCATCGCTGGCTTTAATTTCCCCCGTTTTATAGTCGATAATGCGGATATTGTTTTCATATTTGTCAATTCTATCCACTTTACCCCTAATTTTGTATTCGCCTTTTTTGGTGTTTAATACTATTGGTGGAAGAGTGTTTTTTTCGCTAAAACCAAACGACGCTTCTTGAAGATACGGCGTGAAACTTGAATTTTGTAGCGCGGAAAAAATAGCAAAGCAAACCCTTTTGCCTTCCTTTTCAAGTTGGCTAAAGGTATATGAATACATAGGATTATTTAAGTACCTTGAATATTCTTCTTTGGATAAAATTCCCGCCAATAATCCTTCTACTAACTTATCCGAAGTTTCCTTATCTTTAACGGCGGTTATTTTTCTGACGTAATCTTCCGTCAACGCGTGAAGCAACGTACCCGTTTCGTTTGCGCGCATCTCGCCGTTTTCCACTTCTTGAAGTTTTAAAATATTTTGAGCAAAGTTAGCGTAAGGACAAGTAAAGTATTTTTCGAGCATTGACGACGAAACGTACCCGTCTTTTAAGTCAACGAGCGGATTGCTTAATAAAACTTTGGCTTTTTGCTCGGTTTTTAAAAGTTTATCGACTTTTTTTGAGAGAGCGCCGTCAAACAAGCCGTCGATACCGCCGTAAAAAGACGCTATTTCTTGCCTTGCCTGAATTTCGCCGTCCTGATAATCTTTATTGAGTTCCGCAATCGCCCTAACGGACGGTTTTAACGCCAAGTATTTTTGCTCGACGTACTTTTGGTATTCGCTATCGTTTACTTTTTGTAAATTTTTATTGAATACCGCCCTTTCAACGGTCAAGTCGAATATCGCGGTAAAGTAGTTAATAACGTCCGACTTGAAGTTTGCGCTACCGCTTGGCGAAACGTTAGAGTACGAAAGATTTAACTTGTCGTTAAAAGAAATAAGCGCCAAACAAACGTCTTCTTTTTCACGCTTGTTTACGATTGATATTTTAGGTTCTACTTTAATATCGAACCCGTCAAGTTCGTTAAGGTCGCCGTCGGAAAGTAATGACGTATCGCTTTTAGTAAACGGTATATCCCCGTTTAAGCCAACTGCAAATAAGATTTTAGCGCTTTTAATTCTAACGCTTTTACACTCGCCAACGTAAACCGCGTCGTTATAAAGGGGGATTTTACCTACGTTAGTAGCCACTGCACCGCTTAAAATAACACTTTTAAAATCTTGCGCGCTCATTTTTACAGCGCCCATTACCCTTTCCGTTTCCGCTAGCATTTCAAGCATTTTATCGTATGCTTTTTCACTATAATCCAAAATGCCAAGTTCGCCTATGCTTTCGAGTTTTTGGTTTAAAATTTTTAAATTTTCTCTCGCCCCGATAATTTCAAGCGCTTTTTTGATTGCGGTAACGTAATCTTTTACCGTGGTAGCGTTTTCTAAAAGAGAATAACAAATATAAACTTTTTTTCTTAACTCTTCAAAGACTTGTAATTTTTCGTTAGCGTATTCAAAAGGTTTTTTAAGACTACTGCGTGAAAGAGCGTATTTTAAAACGTACGAAGAAAGTTCCGATGAAAGTTCTTTATCCGCTAAAAATAAGCCGTTTGATATAAATTTAATAAAATCGTCCTTACAAAAACCTTTTTTGTATAAGTTAAAGTAATCTAAAATTAGTAAAGTTACGGGATGTTCTTTTAAGGTTACGTTATCGTCTAAAAAGAAAGGAATACCGTACTCTTTAAAATACTTTTTAAGGTATGGCGAGTAGCCGTTTAAATCACCCAAAATTATAGATACGTCTTTATACTTAAGTTTGTTTTTGCTAACTTCGTAAACGATAGTTTTTGCAACGTTTTCAACTTCTTCGGCAGGGGTAAAAGCCTCGTACAAAGAAATCTTATCAGTTTTTAGTTTTTTATAGCCGTTTTTAAACACCGAAGGTTTATAAAGGTTGTTTTTTACTTGTTCAACCACGCTAGGAAGTTTACCTTCGTAATGAATTACCGTTGCCGTTTTATCAATATCTAGCAATCTATTATAAGTTTCGCCCGTATAAAAATCGCTAGTTCTATCGTAAATTACGCTTGCTAAAGTTTCAAGCGCGTTTTCGTTAAACGCCTTGAAAATATCGTAGCGTTGCATCGTTACGGACGGATAGCCCGCTATTATTACCACCGAGTTTTTTAAATCTTCATCGCCGTTTATTAAACTAGGCATTAACGAAAGGTAATCGTAACTGTCGTAAAGCCCGTTCTCTTTCAAATACTCTTGATATTTAGCGTAGATAAAAGCAACGTCTTGTATTTTTAATAAAAGCGCGCCACTTGGAGCGTTTTCCCTTTCGGTAAGAGAAATTAAATCGCTTGCCGATACTTTTGCGCTTTCAAGTTGTGAAATTAATTCGTATAAAGTTAAAGCAAGGTTAGGTTTTGACGCCGATGCGGATAAACAGTTAAGCGATTTGTCGTTTTCGGAAATAATTTTCCTAATAGCCATAACCGAAGACTCTTTAGATAAAACCATACCTAAATCCACCTTCGACGCTATGTAACGCTTAAACGTTAATACGTCTATATCCCAAAATCCACCACCGCAAAGTTTAGCGATTTCTAGTTCTAAACTTAAAGTGATTTTATCTTCCGAAAAAACGTAAACTCTTTTATTTTCTTTTATTGCCTTTTCATAGGCGAGTTTTGCCGTTTGCAAAATGCACTCGCTAGTTCTTGGCGCAAGGTAAATTTTCACTTAAATTTCACTCCTTTTGTAAAAATTTCACTCGATAACAGTATATCATATAAAGTAATCGTTTGTAAATGCTTTTACATTTTTTAAATTATGTGTTACAATATACGATATAATTATACATTATGGAGCATACATGAAAAAGTTTTTAACTATAATTTTAACAATTTCTTTTTTAATTTTAAACGCAGTTGGTTGCGCTGGCATTAACTCGTTTTCATACAAAGGTAAGTTTTGGTATAAAGACCCTACCTCGTCGTCTAACATTTTTGAACAATTAATTTACGACGTAAAAGTTGTTAATCGTACTGAAAGCAATTCAAACGAAGTTAAAAACGATTACGTTTCGTTTGTCGTAGACCAAGGTCAATTCGTTACCACCCTTTCTAAAGACGGTGAAAATTACCTTTTTGAAACTTCGCTTGACGTTAAAGGTTCTTACGTTTTTGAGGAGGCACAACACGAAATTGTTAACGACGTAAAATCTAAAGTGGTTTTCGACACTAATACCCTTAAAGCAATTTCTTCGGAAAAGA
>JAZURK010000021.1:0-4178 GCA_045606165.1 Christensenellaceae bacterium | reverse complement strand
TGTAGGAGAAAACTATGTTATTAGTTGAAAAACGTCGTATAACCGAGCAACAAATCGATGCAAGCGTGGTAATCGTAGCGCTTGAAGAAGACAAACTTTCGGTAACTGATTTTATGACGGAACTTAACGTCGTTGGCTTAAACTACGTACTTTTGACCAAAAGTAAAAACGTTCAAAGTGATTATTGGTACTGGCGCGCGTGCGAAGACGCGCTTAAAAAAGCAAGTTGTTTAATCGTAGTTATGACTAAAGCCTTTTTCGAGCCTGAAAACGAAGAAAGGCGCAAAGCGTTTTGGTACGAAGTGGGCGTAATGGAAGCGCGCGGTCAATCAGTTATTCCGTATATGCTTGACATTGATAAATCGGAGTGGGACGCTTATTTAACTACAACTCCAATCCGTCAAAAGCAAGCGACGGGTAACTTTATTGACCTAATTAAACAAATCGAAGACACTAGGGTTTTCAAAAAGAACTTCTTTAATGATAGGAAAGTTGCGTATTACGGCAACTCTAGGGTATTCTATTCGGAAATATCCGTGCTTTTTAACGTTCGTAAAGAGGCGGTTGACGGCATTTTAAATAGACTTAAACTTTTAGGCGACGAAGAAATGGATACCCGTCAAGACGTTTTAAATATCTTACATAAAGAAGTAAACTTCGGCATTAAACTTCATAGGTTTGGCAAGACTGATTTTACCGAGCACCCATACTATTCAGTTTACAAAGAAGAAGCGGAAATTTTAAATTTAGACTGCACTCCAGCCAACGTATACAACCGCGCTACACTTTTATCGCAAAACTTAAATAACGGTTCGTACGCGGTTAAGGTAGATTTTATTTTTCCTAACCACGAAATTTTCGGCGTGGCGTTCAAGCCGTATATGGAAATCAATAAAAACTCGCCGATAAGAAAGGGCGACTTGCTTAAAATTTTAGAACTTGAAACTACTAAAGAAACCTTTGATAACAAAACCGATGCTGTTTGCGTGGCTACTGAAAAAACTCAAAGGGTTTACTTTAATCTTTATTTTGACGACGACCAAATGATTTTAAAATGCGACGACGTTGAAATTGGTAAAACTTGTAATTTCGTTTACGCTAAATAGGGGTGAATTATGAAAGTTAGATATACAATCACTAAAAATACAAACGTTGGCGGAAATTACTCGGTTTTTTTAAGCCATAGCAACAATGAAACTCGTTGGCAAGAACTTTTAGAATACTTAAACGCTAACGGCATTAACGTTAAATCGGATAAAGAAATTCGCCCTGGCGCACCCGACTTTTCGGAAAGCATTAAGGCAATGATAAAAAATAACGAAATTACCATAATGTTAATCGTTGACGGGGTAATTACTCCTTGGATGATTTACGAACTCGGCTTGGCGTCGGGTATGGGTAAAAAGATTATTCTTTTCTCGTACGACAAAATGGACGAAAGGGGCAATCACTTCCTAGAACAATATGGTCCCGTTATTACTGACGTAGAGTTTTTGGTTAGGGAAATTAAGAACAGTTTCTTTTTTGCCGAACTTTTCGAGTACGAAACGGCTAACTTAAACAAAAGCGCTTTTTTAAACTCGTGCATACAAAATATCGACCTTTGCAATATTTCGTTCAGTATTCCAGGGATTGAAGAAGTGCCTAAAAATTCTTATAAATTCGGGTATATTTTGCTTGCTATTTCTAGGTATGAAAAATTAGTTAACGACGCTAGACTTTCTAGCATTTGCAATATGACTGCCGACGAAATTTGTAACGGCGTTTGCGAGTTTGACGGCAAGCCTTGCAGTTTACTTAAACAGCAATCTTATTCCGCGCCTACCGACGTTATATTAAATAAGATTTTACATAATACTTCCGTTGATTTAATCACTCAAACTTTAAAAATCACACTTCCGTTCAATAGGCAAAGCGGTGTTACTTTTAAATGTTTCGTCGACATTTCTAATATGGACTACGTTCAAGACGTTACTTCCGTTTTAGAAAAAGCGGGACTTCAAGATATTTCGGTGTCTCACTCCGCGTTTGGCAATAGGATATACTTTATGTTACCGCAAAGCGCGTTAAACGGTTTGTTTGCCGTTGAGGCTCCAGACGGATTTATGAATAACTATCTTTGCAAAGGCGCGGTTTTATGATAAACAAAAAATTCACTTTTCCGCTTGGCGCAAACTTTAAAGCAAGCGGAATAATTAAAGATTATTTTAATAAAATGCTCGACGGCTTGACGGGTAACCTAGACAAACTGTTTTATCCTTTCAACACGGGTTGTTGGGAGAAACACAGTTTTACCGACGGCGGGTTAGAAGGTTGGTGGCCGTACGAACAGTACGCGTATTGGCTTGACGGCTACGTTAAGTGCGCGTATTTTAGCGGTAATGAAAAGCATTTAAAAAAAGCCAAAACCCTTATTGACAACGCTTTAAAAGTAGTAAGCGATAACGGTTTTATCGGGGCGAAAGAACTTCAAAAACAAGGGGAAGGTAATCAGTGGGTGCACGCGGTGTTTTTCCGCGCGGTTTTGTTTTTATACGAGATAACTAAAGATAAAACCTATCTGGATAAAATAACTAACCATTATTTATCAAACACTAACGATTACTCGTGTTGGCGCGAAACGGTAAACGTTGAAAATATGCTTAACTGTTACGCGTACACTGGGGATAAGCGCCTTTTAGATTTAGCGGTTTTAGCGTACGAAAAGCACTCGTTAAACGAAAATAACGTTGAAACCAAATTAAGCGACTTTAACAAAACTACGCCTATTAAACTTCACGCGGTAACCTATAACGAAATGCTTAAAATCCCCGCGCTTTTATACTCGGCAACGGGGGATAAAAAGTATTTAACCGCCACTTTAAACGGATTAAAAAGAATAGACGACCACCACTTATTGCCAATAGGTATTCATAGCGGTTGCGAGTCGTTTACCGATACCACTTTTCTTTCCGCGGTGGAAACTTGCGATATAACCGACCACTCGTTAGCCCTTTACACGATAGCGACAATCACGGGGGATAGCAAATACCTTGATAGGATAGAGCGCATTATGTATAACGTTGCTCCGTCGGTTATGGATAAAGACTTTAAAACCTTGCAGTACTTTTCTTCAATGAACCAAGTAATAAGTACGCATTACAGTAACCACTCGGGCTCGTTTACCTTTACGCCAAGAATGTCATATCAAAGCGACCACTATCCAGAGTGTTGCACGGGTAACTGTAATAGAAGTATGCCTAACTTTTTTTATGGTGCGGTTTGTAAAAGGGAGAAAGGCGTAGCGTTTAACTTCTATCTTTCGGGCAAGTACGCGTTTGACGGACAGGAATTTACAGTAGAAACTAATTATCCGTTTGAGGAAAGTGTAAAAATTACTTATCACGGCAAGGGGACTATCGCGCTTTTAAGAAAACCTAGTTGGTGTAAAGACTTTATTGTTAACGGAAAAACTTATTGCTCTGAAAACGGTTGGGTAGAAATTTCGTTAACGGACGGCGAAACGGTTGCGGTTGAAATTAAAAGCGCCCTTGAAGTAGTTAGTACGGCGGAAGGATATATGGTGGTTAAAGAACCGCTTGTATATACTTTAAAAATCACGCCTAATATTGCGCTTGACCCTATTGAAACGCGAGTAAAAGACGGTTATCCCGCATACGATATTTCTCCAAGTTCGGCTTGGCAAATCGCCATTGATAAAGACCTTTTTGAAAAGACGGCAACGCTAAAAATAGGTAAAAACAACACGCTTTTAAAAAGCGATACTGAAATTTTTGCCAAAGGGTATTTAATGGAAGGTGTTGACCTTTATAAAACTCATACCGACGAAGTTTTCGTTTCCGAGTACGATAAAGGCGAGTATATAAAAATGAAAACCACGGGGCAAATTTATTATAGTGGCGACCTTTACTTTACGCCCGATATAAAAACGCTTAATCCGTCGGGATACAAACAAGTAGATATAACGCTTGTGCCTTATTCTACGGCAATGCTCCGCTGGACGATTTTTCCAGAAAAGAAATAATAAAAATCCCACTTTTTTAGTGGGATTTTTCTATTTAATATATAAAATTGCAGGTTTTAAGCAGTAAACGGTTAAATCTAATGTGTAAATATCGCCGTTTTTTGTAAACGGAACGTTTACTTTTTCGCCGTTAGGGGCAAGTGCTTTAATTTCC
>JAZURK010000020.1:0-6104 GCA_045606165.1 Christensenellaceae bacterium | reverse complement strand
AAAGAAACGGTAAAAAAAGACGAGGCTTCAAGCCTTTACGAAATTATTAACGAGTGATTATGAATAAAGAAAAGATTACTTTAATTATTGCTTGCGCGGGTAAAGGCGCAAGGGCAAACTTAAACTACAACAAAATATTTGCTAACATTGACGGCGAGTCGGTTATTAGAAAAACCTTTAACGCTTTTAACGGCGTTAAGAAAATAGACGAAATAGTTATAGTCTACTCTAAAGGCGAAAAGCAACTTATTGAAAAAGAATTACCACCTACCGACAAAGCGGTTAAATTCGTAGAAGGTGGCGAAACTAGGTTTTTATCGATTAAAAACGCTTTAGCCGTTATTGATGAAGGCGTAGTTTTAATTCACGACGGCGCGCGCCCGTATATTAATAAAGAAAGCATTGACGCAATCATTAAAAACGTTTTAATTTACGGAAGTGCGGTTGCTTGCACTAATTTAACCGACACGGTTGTAGAAACGGACGGACACGGAAATATCCTTTCATCATCAAGAAAAAATAAATTTTCAGCAACGACACCGCAAGCGTTTAGAGTTGACGAGATTAAGCGCGCTTACCGTTTGGCTAAAGACGGCGAAGACTTTACCGACGACGCTGGCGTTTACACCGCGTTTATTGGAAAGTGTAAACTTGTTGAAGTTAATAAAGATAATATTAAACTTACCTACGAAAGCGATTTTAACCGCCCTACTCCTACCCGCGTTGGCACGGGATTTGATTTACATAAATTAGTTGAAAACCGCAAACTTATTTTAGGCGGTGTGGAAATTCCACACGATAAAGGCTTACTTGGTCACAGTGACGCTGACGTTTTAACTCACGCGATAATGGATGCGCTTTTATCTTCGGCAAGTTTGCGAGATATAGGTTACCATTTTAGCGATAAAGACGCGCAGTATAAAGATATTTCGAGTATGGTTTTACTTGAAAGAGTTATGAGAATGTTAAAAGAAAAGGGCTTAAAACCACTTATGGTATCCGCGGTGGTAATGGCGGAAAAACCTAAACTTTCAAAATACGTTCCCGAAATAACTAGAAGTTTAGCGGAAAAAATGCAAATGAAAGAAAGCGATATAGGTATAACGTTAACCACCCTTGAAGGTATAGGTACGGTTGGCAGAGAAGAAGGCATCGCATCTCAAGCGTACGTTTTAGTAGGAGAAGATAAATGAAAGCAAAAACAAGCACAAAATACGTTTGTCAAGAGTGCGGTAGTATAAGCCCACAATGGCTTGGCAAATGCTCGTACTGTGGCAAATTCGGAACTTTAGTTGAAGAAGTAGAAGAAGTTAAAAGCGCGGGCAAAACGGCAACGGTTACCGTGCAAAAACCTACCCCACTATCTAATATAGAAACGGTTAAATACACGCGCGTAAAAACGGGGATTCAAGAACTCGATAACGTTTTGGGCGGAGGTATCGTACCTAATTCTATCGTGCTTATCGGTGGCGACCCCGGCGTTGGTAAATCGACTATTTTAACCGAAGTTTGCAAAGAAGTTGCTAAAACTTTAAAAGTGCTTTATATATCCGCGGAAGAAAGTTTATCTCAAGTAAAATTAAGGTGCGAAAGGCTTGGCGTTTCAAGTGACAATATCAACGTTTTAAACGAGTGCTGTTTAGATAATATCGACGATATTAGCGAAGATTTCGACTTTATTGTCGTGGACTCTATCCAAACTGTATACTTAAGCGAAATGACTGGCTCGGCAGGTTCGGTTGGTCAAGTGCGAGAGTGCGCATCTAAACTTATGAGGATTGCTAAAACCAAGCATAAAACGGTATTCGTAATCGGGCACGTTACTAAAGACGGGGCTATAGCAGGTCCTAAAGTTTTAGAACATATTATGGACTGCGTTTTATACTTTGAAGGCGAACCTACCGATAACTTTAAAATTTTACGCGCGGTTAAAAATAGGTTTGGTTCGGCGCAAGAAGTAGGCGTTTTTGAAATGACTGAAAAAGGAATTTTCGGCGTAACCGACTACAACGGAATTTTTATGAGCGAAGACCGCGGACAATCGGCTGGAAGTATCGTTACCCCATCGGTTAGCGGAAATAGATGTATGCCCGTTGAAATTCAAAGTTTAATATCTAAAACGGTGTTTGGTATGCCAAGGCGTATGCCACTTGGTATCGACTATAATAAACTAGTTTTACTTATTGCGGTTTTGGAAAGAAAAGCGTATATCCCTTTTTATAATCAAGACGTGTACGTTAACGCTATGGGCGGTATAAAACTTAACGAGCCAAGCGTTGATTTGGCTATTGCGTTATCTCTTGCAAGCGCTAATAAAAACATACCGATTGAAAAGACTACCACCGCGTTTGGCGAAGTGGGTTTAACCGGCGAAATCCGTCCCGTTACACAAGCGGAAAAACGCGTTGCCGACTCAATCAAGTTCGGCTTTAAAAAAATCATTGTACCAAGACGCAATTACGATAGCGTTAAAAAGTATAAAGATAAAATTGAAATTATACCCGTTTCGTATTTATCAGGCGCAATTAAAGTTTTATTCAAAACGGAAGAAAACATAACGGAATAAAAAATAAGGGGTGGACTATTCACCCCTTTTAAGATATAATTAACTTGAGTAATTATCGTTTAGGAGATACTATGAAAATCACACTTGTTGCACCATTTAAAAACATTGATAAAATGTATAATATTTGGGCTTACGATGAAAGACATATCGACTTTTATAGCGAATTTGAAAAAGCCGATAGATGCACCCTTTGCTATGCGGTAGACGAACTTAAAACTCACCTATTAAAAAGTGTTGAAAATGCTGAAATTACTATTTCCAATAAGAAAATTGACGGCACGTTCAATATTTTAGTACAAGCGGAAAAAGTTAACGTTCGTGACGACACTTACTACTTAATACCAACGAGCGACGGAATTATCCTTAAAGGTGTAACTCGTGTTGGCGCGCTTTACGCTTGCTATGAATTTTTAAAACTTCAAGGCTATCGCTGGTTCGAGCCAGGTAAAGACGGCACTCTTACCCCTAAAGGACTTAAAACTTTAATAGTCCCCGAAAAACAGTTGGAATTTAAAACTACTGCCCCTACTGCGCGTGGCTTTACAATAGACGGTAGACTTAACGAAAACGAAGATATTTTTAGGTGGATGGCTAGGAATAGACTTATAACCTATAACAACTTCCCTAACTCTACAAAAACTCTTCAAAAATTGGGGTTTATCGTTCACGATGGCGGACATATCTTTACTAATATTTTAGACCCCGAAAGGTATTTACCAAGCGGTAAAACCATTTGGGAAGAACACCAAGACTGGTTCGGTTTGCCGTCAAACGGCGTTCGCAGTAGAAAGTGGGCGCAATGGACGCAATTTTGCGTTACCAACCACGATTGTTTAGACTTTTTATCCGAAGAACTCATTAGGGCTATCACCGACGAGTGGGCGGAAGCCGAAGATATTGGCGTTTGGGGTTTTGATACTTGGGGTGAAGTGTGCAACTGCGAAAAGTGTAAAAAACTTGGCAACTCTACCGACCAAAGTTTATATATGGCGTCTTATTTTAGGGATAAAATCAACAAGGCAACCCAAAGCGGTAGAATTAACCGTAAAATTAGAATGAATCTTTCTTGCTACGAAGGTTCCGATACGTTATTTGCCCCGATTAATCCTATTCCGCAAAACCTTATTGATGCGGGTGACAATATATCTTATTCGCCTATCGGTAGGTGCTACGAACACCCGTTAAACGATGAAAGTTGTAGTTATAACTCTTATTATAACTCCGCGTTACAATCTTGGGTTAAACACAGTAATCATATCATTATGATGAACAACGAATATTACAACGTTTCAAAGTTTGAAGACTTGCCACTTCTTTTCACTCGCACTATGCAAAAGGACTTTATTCACTACTATAATAGCGGTGTTTCAGGTCATACTTATATGCATATCCCTATGGTTAATTGGGGAGTTAGAAACCTTACCGAATACGTTTACGCAAATCTTGCTTGGGACGTTTACGCAGACGTTGAAAAAATTACTAACGAATACTTTGCCTTCCGCTACGGCGAATTTGCTAGCAAAATAAAAGAAATTTACGAGATTATTGAAGACGCTTGCAAACGCATTACTTCTTGGCGCGCATGGAAAGACTTTAGCGTTCTTGAAAAAATGATTAAGTGGGACGGACAAATTCCAACCAAACCACTTGACGTAGACGACCATTTTAAAACGCCTGAAAACTTTGAAAAAGACGGGGATAGAACGGTTAACTTATACAATCAAGCGCTTGAACTTTTAGAAAAAGTTATCGTTAGCGAAAAGCGTAAACCATACTTTGCTGGCGCTGAAAATATGACGGCGGTTAACCCGCAAGACCTTATGGAACTTGATTTAAGTTCGGCAACCCTTAAGCACCTTTTAGACGACAAGCGCGGTTTAATTTACGGGCGTGACGTGTTTGAAATTATGCTTGCCGCTTGTAAATATTACAACGCTTTATATAATAAAAACGAAGAATTAGCCGACAGACTTTGGGAAGACGTTGAACGCTTGGAAGAAAAACTTGAAAGTTACTATCTTCCTGCAACCTACTCGATGTCAATTCTTGCAATGATTTCTAAAGATGCTTTAACGAGAACTCAACTTATAGGCACTATTACAAGATGTAGAAACTTTAGAATTTTAACGGGTAGAAAAGTTAAATAATCAATCTATAGATTAATAAAAGCCATCGCGACTCGCGATGGCTTTTTGATTATTTATTTAGTTTTCGTCCTCGCCTAAAACTTTTTTTGTAGCGTTAGCGCTATCTTCGTAGGAAAACCCTTTAGAAAGCAAGTAATTATAACATTTTTGTTTGAGTTTTATATCTTTTTCTTTATTTTTGCAATATTTTTCGGCAATCTTTAAAGCGGTGTCAAATTCGCTTTCAATAGCGTTCAACGTTTCGTCAATAACACTTTCGTCAACGCCTTTTTGCTTAAGTTCAAGTTTAATTAGTTTTTTACCCTTGCGGTTTTTATAAGTTTCGGCGTAACGGTTAGAATAATCTTGGTCGTTAACGTATCCGTAACTTTTAAGTTTTTTTACCGTTTCAAGCGCAATCTCTTCTAAAAAACCTTTACTCACTAGTTTTTTAATTATATCTTTTTCAGTTTTTACACTTTTTGATAAAAACCTTAAGGCGACGTCCATACACGCTTGCATTTCGCTTTCGCGCTGAATTTCTATAAGCCTGTCTTTAGTGATTTCATCGCCTACTTTAAGGCGCGATTGCATAACGGTTATAAGGTCAAGTCCGCAATAATAGTTTCCATCAAGATACACGCTAACCCTTTTAGCGTTTTTCACTTGTGGTTTTAAATCGGTAATTCGCATAACTATCTATCCCCAAACAAACGGTATCCGCTACCTACTACGTTTAATTCAACCTTGCCAGACGACATATCCGCAAAATCCTTTTTTACCTTTTCTAAAAGGTTTTTTGGAATTTCAAAAGTAATGGTAACTCCGTCGGATTTATAGTCGGTATTTACGACGTTTGAAGTTACGCTATAAAAGTATTTTTGAACTTTTGGATAGAGCGAAAAACTAACGTCGACAGACACGGTAACGGCGTAAATATTTTCAACGATACCGCACTTTTCAACGCCTTTAGCGGTACAGTCTGCATACGCCCTAACAAGTCCGCCAGCGCCAAGTTTTACACCGCCAAAATATCTTGTAACTACAACCGCCGTGCAAAATAACTTTTTGTTTTTTAAAACTTCAAGCATAGGCATACCTGCCGTACCTTGCGGTTCGCCGTCGTCTGAAAACTTGATATAAAATCCGTTTTCATCGGCAATATAGGCATAGCAGTTATGCGTGGCGTCGGGATATTTTTCTTTAATCGCGGATACGAAAGATTTAGCCTCGTCTTCGCCGTCAACCCTTTTAACGCTACAAATAAAGCGGGATTTTTCTATGATAATTTCGTTTTGAGTTTCGCCTTTTACGGCAAAATATCTGTCTTTCACTTTAAAATTACTCTATAGTGGATTTTTTTACCTTTATGAAGGATAAATTCTCCATCTGCTTTATATTTATCAATGCTC
>JAZURK010000019.1:0-2798 GCA_045606165.1 Christensenellaceae bacterium | reverse complement strand
CCTAGCCCAACTTGTTTCTAGTCTTTTAATGAAAAGAGTTATTCAAATTAGGCAAATATCACGGTGTTAAAAGCACTTATTTAACCCAAACTAAAGGGGGCTTAATCTTTAAGCCCCTTTTAAAAAGGTTAATGCTTTTTTATTCAAAAACCCATAGCGTTATGGCTTTTTGAATAAAAAAACTATTAGGAGTAATTATGAAGTTTAAATTTATTAAACTTTTGTTGTTAGTGTTTGTTTTAACGCTAATGGCTTGTGGTTTTACTGCTTGTGGCGATAGTTCACATACTCACGATTACACTACTATGTTTGACGACGTAAACCATTGGTCGCAATGTTCTTGTGGTGATATAGTTTACAAAGAGGCGCATGCGGGCGGTAAAGCAACTTGCGCAAAAAAAGCAGTTTGTAAAATTTGTAATTTTGCTTACGGCGAAACTCTTTCGCATAATTATCAATCGGTAGTAACCGATCCTACTTGCGAAAGTGAAGGCTACACCACTTACACTTGTAGTTGTGGGGATTCTTACGTTGATAATAAAGTAGACGCGTTAGGTCACGATTATAAAAAAATAGTAGTAACCGAGCCTACTTGTACTGAAATGGGCTATACGACTTACAGTGATTGTGTTTGTGGGCATTCTTACGTTGATAACTACGTTGACGCTTATTACCACGATTACGGGGATTGGACTTTAAGCCCTGAAGGCGCTATTTATAAAGTATGCGCTAGGGATAACTCGCATAAGTTTTTCAAGAAACCTGAAGATGAAGGGGTAGATGTATTATACTCGGCTCGTGATAGAGCGTTAGACTTCCCTTCGCTTAAAAAAGCGCTTAACGAACAAGAAGTCGACATTTATTCCCTTAACGATATTGAAGGCTACGTAGTAAACGGCGAAAGGGTAGATATATTAGACCTTAACGTTATTATTTCAAACACGGCAAGTGGCTTTGTTGATAATTACGGCCGTGATAGGGCGGTTGCTATTCCTCAAACGGTAACGGTTATCGTTCGCGGTAAAGAATACGTTTTAAACTACGTTTACGCGTATACTAAAATTATCGACGAACCAGAAGACCTTAAATTTTTCACAATGAACAATTCAAGAAATCGCAACGAAATCGACGGGTATTATATCGTAACTAAAAATATCGACGCTAGCGAATTAGTTCTTGAAGAACACGATTTTGAAAACCGCAAAGCAGACTATACCTCGCAAATCTATCCAGGTAACGGTTATAGTAAAGACGTTGGCTTTAAAGGTGTATTTGACGGGCAAGGTTATACGATAAATGGTTTAACCGTTAAATCGTGCGGTTTATTTGGACAAGCAAACGCGCCGGTTATTAAAAATATAGCCTTTACTAACGTTACTCTTACGGGTTATTATCCTACTTTATTTGCAATGTCTTTTACAAGGGGTAAAAATCCAAACAATACTTTTAACGGCTACGAAGGCAGTATTTCTAACGTTTACGTTTCTATTAAATCTACCGCTAAAGGTGGAGCGTCGCGTGTTGGGCTTTTAGTAAACAACGTTTTACCTTCCGCAACTAAAATGAATAACGTTATCGTTGAATACTTAAATATTGATAGAGAAATTCAATCGTTTATCGACGGTGGTAAAAACTTCTATACCTTTGGTTCAAGTTCTTTCTCTATGGCGGGTTCAGTTGATACTTATAATAACTGTTATTCTATTTCTACCGCTCCTGTATTAGCAAGTAATAAAATGCTTGGGTTTGCTGAAAACCAAGTAGAGTTCACTCTTGCTAAAGCCGAATACGGCTATAAAGTTAATCAAGTAACTAGGGCTTTAGATGACCAAGTTAATGAAATTTTACGTAAATTCGGTAAAGATTTATCCGTAGACCACGTTATTGTTGGTTTGCGTGCATACGATACCTATGAAGAAATGGCTAAAGATGCTATTGTTAATGCAGATAGTTTATCAACGTTTGATAGTAAGTATTGGGTAGTAGATAATGGTGTACCTACTTGGATTAAAAGCCTATAAGCGTCGTTATGCATCGTTTACTGTAAAGTTGATTGACCACGATAACCAAAAAGGTTAATCGTGCCCATTAAACTTTACGAGCCTCGCCTAACTTGCTTCTAGTCTTTTAATAAATCTTTATAAGTGTCGCAATACGGCGTTTCTGCTTTAAAGGTTGACTTTAACTATCAAAAAAGAGTATAATTAATCAAAACTGTAAGGAAAAATGTATGAAAAAATTTAAACTATTATTACTTATTTTTACTTTCACACTTTCGCTATTAACTGCTTGCGCTATGCCTAATATCAATATTGGCGGTGGCGGAGAAGGCGGTGGCGGAGAGGGTGGTGGTACTAACCCGCCTGCGGAAAAACCCGTTTACGAAGAAGTAGCGGGAACTCCTGGCCTTACCTACGAAGTAGTAACGCCTAAAAAGGGCGCTAAATACGCTACTTGTACCGGTTATGGAACGGCAACGGATACGGATATCGTTATAGGTTCACACTACGAAGGTTTAGTTGTAGAACAAGTTGCAGCAAGCGCGTTTAAAGGCAATACGAAAATTAAGAGCGTTACGTTTGTAAACGGTATGGAAAAACTTAATATGTACGCTTTCCAAAACTGTACTTCGCTTTTCTCGGTTTCTTTAAGCGAAACTATTAACAACATTGGTCAAGGTGTATTCCAATGGTGTGAAAACTTGCTTAACGTTTGTAACGATTCGCAAGTAAACATAAAAATGGGTTCGTCTTCTAACGGCTACGTAGGAAACTACGCTTGTAATATTTATTCTTCAA
>JAZURK010000018.1:0-2148 GCA_045606165.1 Christensenellaceae bacterium | reverse complement strand
ATGCTTGCTTTTTTCTCGGCAATAGTTGAGCTTATCGGTGCGATAATTGCTATTTTAATATCTTCTGTCATTACAAGGCTTTTACCGTTTTTTCTTTCTTTTTCGGCAGGGGCTATGATTTGGGTAACCGTTAAAGAGCTTATTCCCGACGCAAAAGGAACGCTTTCTGCGCTTTTATTTATGATAGGCTTTTCGCTTATGATGGTTCTCGATCTAATGTAAAAACCACGCAATAATCGCGTTATTGCGTGGTTTTTCGTTTAATATAGTTTAATTACAGCATTTAATGCGTTTGTATCTTTGTTTATAATAGTTGCAGTAAAGCCGTCGTTTTCACAAGTTAATCTAAACTCTAAATTGTCTAAAAGCTTCGATTCTGTCATATAGTAAATTTCAATATTATCCACTTCTTTAAAGTAAACTTCGTCAGGGATAAGTTCATAAGCAAAGTCGAGATAATTTAGGTTGTGGACATGCTGATTTATGTCTAAATCCTTTCTTGTGACCGTATAGGATATTGAACTTTCAAACTCGGTTGGGCTGGATAGCTTTTTAAGCTCGGCCTCGTCAAAAACACACTCAGGCTCAGGTGAGTAATGTTCTTTAATTATATCGTCAATTTTAGTAAGACCTTTGTCGATATTTATAAGCGCCCATTTGGTAGAACCGATTGCAGAAAGCTTGCCGTTAGGTAAAAACATTTGAAATTCGCGATGGGTCGTAATTTTTCCCGTATCGCGCGCCCAAGTGACAACTTTTACGGTGTCACCATAACTTGGACGTTCTAAAATTTTAACTTTCCAGCGAATTAAAACCCAACTAAGTCGCGTTTTTTCAACGTTGCTTGCTCCGTAACCAGCCATGTCTGAGTGTGTGCAGGCAATCGTTTCAAAAATTCTTAAAATAGCCTTATTGGTGCAGGTAAATTTTGCGTTTACGTCGTTTATAGTAATTTTAAAGCTTTCAGTTATTTTCGCCATTTTATTCCACCTAGTTTCAGTTTTTCAAAAGTATAGCACTAATTTGTGAATTTTTCAAGTAAGTATGGTGAAAAAACGTTATTTTTTCAGATGATTTGCAAAATAAACGCGAGACGTTCATAAATTGCCACCTTTAGTTGAATTTAGTCTTGCAAATAATTAGCATAAAAAATAACTGTTGCATAAAATACACTACTTGTAAAAACGCTTATTGTTTCGTATAGTACAAAAATAGTGGCTTTTTTGTAAAAAATGTGTTAAAATGTTAAAAAGTTTAACCTAGTTTTAACTTTATAGTGTTAATATATAATTACTATAAGGGTTAAAAGGGCGTTTTTAACTAAATTTAGAAGGTGAAAATATGTGTGGAATTATCGGATACGTAGGGGATAAGCAAGCATCTGACGTTATTATTGCAGGCTTAAAACTTTTAGAATATCGCGGTTACGATAGCGCGGGTATTGCCGTTTCCAACAAAGGAAAAATTAAGGTTGCCAAAAAAGAAGGTAGAATTGTCAACCTTGAAAATCATCTTAAGGAAGAACCGCTTTTAGGTAAACTTGCTATCGGGCATACGCGCTGGGCAACTCATGGAAAGCCGAACGATGCGAATGCGCATCCGTTTATTGGAAACAAGAGAAAGTATGCAGTCGTACATAACGGAATTATTGAAAACTACCTTGAAATTAAAGAAGAATTAATGTCTGAAGGCGTAAAATTTTCGTCAAAGACGGATAGTGAAGTTATCGTTCACCTTTTAGAATATCTTGATAACGGCGACCCGATTGCTACAATACTAAAAGCGGTAAAAAAACTTAAAGGTGCGTTCGCGCTCGGCATAATTCACGCTGAAACGCCGAACACTATTTTTGCTGCAAAAAGAGATAACCCACTAATCGTTGGTTGTGCCGGTGGTGAAGGGTATATCTGTTCGGATATAAACAGCTTGCCACAAAGCTTGAAAAAGGTTATCGTTTTAGACAATAAACAGTTTGCAGTAGTTAAGAAAAACTCGGTAGAGCTTTACAATTTCTTAGGAAAACCACTCGATAAAAATTACGTCGAGCTTTCACCTGAAGAATGGGACGATTTAAAAGGCTATGAGTGTTATATGGATAAGGAAATTTGCGAAATCCCAGACGCTCTTAACCGTGCAATCACTAATTAT
>JAZURK010000017.1:0-10657 GCA_045606165.1 Christensenellaceae bacterium | reverse complement strand
ATATTTGCGTTGCGGTATAAAAATAATCAAGGATTAATTCTTGCTCTCTACCCAAAAGGCTAATCGGTTTTAAAAGCAAGTTTTCGCTTATTGATAAATCCCCCTTAAAAACGGTTATTGCAAACTGTAAAGATTTATCATTAATTTTAAAATCCGCGCTTTTATTCGGGGGCAATATTAAAACTTGACCTTGTTTTAATATAAAGCCTTTATCGTCTATAAAAACTGAAATTTCCCCCTTAATGCACCACCTTACGCTCCACGCGTTAACGGTGGTTTTTGTTTCTTCGGTTAAAAAATTCGTTTTATCAAACTTATAAGCGCTTAAAATTTTTTGTATCATAAAACTCCTAAAAGTGTGTAATTGTGCAAGATTCGTGTGTTTTTTGCTATTGTAAGCCAACAAAAAAAAGGTTATAATAATTATACTAAACAGTATTTAGTTTGTCAATATACGACTTAAGGAGTTATTATGGAAAAAATTAGACTTGGCATTATAGGATGCGGAAATATGGGCGGACAACACCTTTCGGCGTTTGTTGCCCTTAAAGACAAAATGAAAATTTCCGTTACTTGCGACCTTTCTAGCGAACGCGCCGAGCGCACTAAAGAAATCTTAAACGCCGACGAGTTTTCAACCGACTACACTAAAATTTTAGATAAGGTTGACGCGGTACTTATCGCACTTCCGCATAAACTTCACTATTCCGTTGGTAAGTTTTTTATAGAAAACGGCAAGCACGTTTTAATGGAAAAGCCACTTTGCATTAACGAAAAAGAGTGCCTTGATTTAACCCGCCTAGCCGAAGAAAATAACGTTAAACTTATGACGGCTTACCCCGTTAGGTTTTGGCAAGAAGTAATCAAGCTTAAAGAGTTCGTTGACTCTGGACTTATAGGCGACGTTTTTCAAATGACGGTATATACCGACCACTACAACCCTGCGCGCGACACGCGTGGTACTTGGATGAACTGCGATGGGCTTGGCGGTGGACAGTTCTTTAGTCACGGCTGTCATTATATAGATATTTTACTTTGGTTTTTAGGCGAACCTATTACGGGTTCGCATTTAGGCACTAACTACGGCACGCCTTGGATGGACCGCGAAGGTACAAGCCACGCCGTTATCAAGTTTAAAAGCGGTGCGCTTGGCTACCATACGGGTACTTGGGGCGCTAGGGGCACTTCTAACTGGACTAAATTTGAAATTTACGGAACTAACGGCACTCTTTCCTTTTGTACCATAGGCGAAAACGCCAACAAAATTATGTTACTTTGCAATATGCGCCACCCTACCGAACCATCTTTTTCTAAAGTGTTATGGGAAAAGACTTCGGCTGGTAAAAATACCGACGGCGAAATCTCGCACTTTATCGACTGCATTATCAATGATAAAACGCCTATCACTAACGGCAGGGCAAGTTTATCGGGCTTACGCTGTATTTGGAAAATGTACGAGGCTGAACAGCAAGGCGTTATAGCAGACCTTAAAGGACTTGGTTTAAACGAACCGTTTATTAATACGCCTATTTGCACCTTTGATAGTTCTAGCCCTAAAGCTCTTGAAGGCTACGAAAAATAAAACACAAACCCCCGAACTTGAGTTCGGGGGTTTTAATTTGATTTTTTACTTTGCCTGTTTTAAGGCGCTGGCTTGAAAAGAGATTGAATAAAAGACAGAGCCTTTACTCTAAAAATGTCCGCCGTCGATTTCTGCGACGTTTTTGCCGTGAAGAATAAGAGTTTTATCTTCGGGAACGTATGAGTCTGGGAAGTGAATCATAACGTTTTCTTTTTCAAGTTTAGATTGTAATTTTTTAATATCGACGCGCGCCACTTCAGTTTTATCCTTGATTGCTAAAGTTGCAACTTCGCCCGCCGCTTGACCTGTTAAGATTGCAGGTGGAATAACCCTTAATAAATCCCAGCCGTAGCCCGTGCCGTCGGCACTTCTTCCCGCGGTTATAATGTTTGGATAGTCACTTCTTGTGATTGTGCGAAGTGGCACTTCAAAAAGGTAATCACGGTGTTCAAAATCGTTAATCGCGCAAATTGAATCGTCAAAGTGCTTGTATACGTCGTGAACTTTTAAGGAATAATCGCCTTTGATTTTAGCGGTAGTTCTAAACTGTGGCATACCCGGTGCAGTTACCACTTCACGAGTGTTAGGCGCTGATTTTTTTAATCTTTCTAAAACTAAAAGTTGATTTCTTATTAAATAATCGCTAACTTCTTCAGTTGAAAGCCCCGACCAACGCGGAATATCGCTTGGTTGGTTATCCCCCCAAAGGTTAATACCGCCACCTGCTATATTATCGTAGATAAATTTAATATCTTGGTTTTCTACCGCGCGCTTGCAAGTGTCAAGCGTTACCATTTTCGCCATATACGTAAAGAAGTTTTCGCCTTTATCGTAAGGAACACCCGCACGCCTTAAAACGTCTGCATCACCCGTGGTGTCAATCAGTTGTTTACAAGCGTAAAATTCCGTACCGCCTTTTGATTCAGTAATAACACCTTCAACGATATTGCCGTTTAATATAGGGTCGCAAGCAATACAGTCAAATAAAAGGTCTACGCCACTATTTACAACTTCTTCAGTTAATTGGTAGGCAAAAATTTGTGGGGAATAACGTTGAATATAGCGTTGCTCGGTATAGTGTTTAGGCTCGCCGTTTTTCCAATCGCTTGGGATAAAGTCAATGCCAAGTTCTACGCTTTTGCGGAGCCATTTTTCCGCCAAGCCGAAAATAATTTGCTTGCCCCTTCCGTTACACATAGGCACGAAAAGATTGATAAGACCAAGCGTTCCAAGACCGCCAAGCATATTGCTTTTTTCTATAAGCAAGGTAGAAAGTCCGTTTTTAGCAGAGGTTACCGCTGCCGCTACGCCCGCTACACCGCCACCGCAAACGATAACGTCGTATTCCTTTTTAACTTGTAGTTTTTTTTCGTAAACTATAGTTTTTATACTCATAATTTACCCCTTAAAATATTTTACCGTTATATTTTTTAATAGCGTAAAAGTTTAATCCTAAACCTACCGCCAAGCCTACTATTAAAACGCCCAATCCAACGTAGGTTAAGATAGGATTTGATAGAGTTTTAGATAAAAATTCTAACGCGCCGTTTATAATAATAGCAAGGGCAATAATTATCATACCTAAACCAACCGTCTTACCCATAGGTTTTTTATCTTCTTCCTTTACCCTATCCCTATGATAAGAGTGAAGTAAATTTACGTTACCACGCATATTTAAAATACCGATAACTATAAACACTATGCCAATAATCAAACTTAAAATTAAATTTTCCATAACTATCCTTATTATACAGTTTTAAATAATAAATGTAAATGCACAAACGATAATAACGTTAGCACAAAATTATCATTTACGGCACTAGCGTGTCTCCGTTTTCGCTCATCCAACGTTTAGCGAGTTCAACCGCATCAAAGCCCATACCTACAACGCCGTTGGTGTGTAAAACTAAACCGTCAACAAGTCCGCTAACTAAAAGTTCTTTAGCGCGGTTTAATTGATATAAAACGGTATCACTATTAGACTGTTTTTTATTGCCAAAATCGTATAAATAACAGCCAACCATACGCTTTTGATTTTTGTGCCTTTGTAAAAATTCTTGAAGTTTTAACTCGAAATTAGCGTTGTCAGTTTCGTGCCAAAACCATAAAATTACACCGTCGAAAACAGGTAAAAATTCTTTTAATACCTTTTCGTTAGTGTTCATCGTATAGTACACAAGCCACATATCAAGCGGTTTTTTATTTTCGTGCATTTTTTGTTTTAACTCGTTTAATTTTTCAACCGTGTAATGCTCGTAACTGCCTTTAGTGCCTTGATTGAAAAAGTCGTCAAACACGCCAACTGTTATATTATCGTATTTATTAGCAAGGTCTAAAACGCCGTCTACTTGGTCGGCGCTTTCTATGCTCCAACCAAGATTTAAACAATTTTTGCACTCTAACGAGCACGCGTCGCGGTCAACAACGTTATGCATAGGCACGTAAAAGACGTTTTTAGCGCCAAAGTATTCCATACCGTCAGCGGGGTTTACGTTTCCGTCTAAATCAAACTCGTTTACAAGCGAGTGCGCCGGGTGTCCCCAAATCCACACTTTATCTCTTAATTTTTGCATAATTTACTGTCCTTTTTATCGTTATAAAAATTATACCATTATAAACAGCCCTTTGCAATAGATTTTGAAAATAAAAAGGGCTAAAAGAAATTTCTTTTAGCCGTTTAGATTATTATAAAACTATACTATCAATCGCTTGAAGTTCTTCGGTTGTAAAGGTTGTATTTTTAGTCATTTCAAGGTTTTCTAAAATTTGCGCAGGTTTAGACGCGCCTATTAAAACGCTAGTAACGCCCGATTTACTATATACCCAACCAAGCGCCATTTGCGCTAAACTTTGTCCCCTATTTTTTGCGATATTATCTAGTTTTTTAAGTTTTTCTAGCATTTCGTTAGAGATTGATTTTTCGCTTAAAAATCTACCGTCGGTTTTAACTCTGCTATCGTTTGGTATGCCGTTAAAGTAGCGGTTTGTAAGCAATCCTTGCGCAAGCGGACTAAAGATTATTAAGCCTTTTTTTGCTTGATTTACCGCGTTTAATAGTCCGTTATTTTCGATTGTTCTATCTAAAATAGAATACCTATTTTGATTGATTACAAACGGACATTTTAAGTCGTTTAAAATCTCGGTTGCTTGTAGCATTGTTTCGCCGTCGTAGTTAGAAAGCCCAACGTATAAGGCTTTTCCGCTTTTTACTATATCGTTAAGCGCCCACATCGTTTCGTAAAGCGGGGTGTCTTTATCCATACGGTGATGATAAAAAATATCAACGTAGTCGATATTTAATCTTTTAAGACTTTGGTTTATACTTGCAATTAAATATTTGCGTGAGCCATAATCACCATACGGGCCTTCCCACATATAATAGCCGGCTTTTGTGCTAATAATTAATTCGTCGCGATACGGCTTTAATTGCTCGTTTAAAATCTTGCCGAAATTTCTTTCAGCGCTACCAGCAGGCGGACCATAATTGTTGGCTATGTCAAAGTGTGTTATTCCGTTATCAAAAGCGGTAAAACACATTTCTTGCATATTTTTAAAATCGGCGTTATCGCCAAAATTATGCCAAAGCCCAAGCGAAACGGCTGGAAGTTTAAGCCCACTTTCGCCACATTTGTTATACGCTACGTTTTCATAGCGAGATTTGTTTGCCGTATAATTCATAGTTATCCCCTTTTTGATATTATAACACGTATTAGTGTGCTTTTCAATATAAAAAAGAACGATTATTTAATCGTTCTTTTTAGATTTTAATCGATTGATTTATCGCTTGCTTTTTCTAACGCAAGTTCATCTTCGTTAGTGCCGGTATACGTGTCTTTAAAGAAGATAAAGTAAACCGCTATTCCCGCTGCCATTAAAATTACTGCGCCGATAAGTACCCAAACGAAGTTAAGACCTTTAGGCGAGTATTCGCCGAATTTTGCAATAATGCCGAAGACTTCTAAAAGCATTATTAAAATAGGAGTAACGTATTTAACCATAATTGCAAAGATTTTACCCGCTTTACCTAAATCAAGACCGTCTTCTTTCAAAGCTCGGTAAGTGTTTAATGGATTTAATCTTTGTTTAAACGTACCCTTTTCAATAAGCCAACCAATAACAATACAACTTATACAAGCGCCAACAGGCATAAGTACGGTGTTTGTAATTTCATCAAAGAAGGTAAGCATATCAAATTTAAAGATAGTAATAGCGCCGTCAAACGCTCCACCTACCGACCAAGCAACAGGAATCGATACGATAAAACAGAATATTGCAAGAACAATGGTTGCAATTTTTCTTTTAACTTTAAACTTTTGAATAACGAATTGAGTTGCTACTTCTAAAAGAGAAATTACCGAAGTAAGCGCGGCAATAGTAACCATAGCAAAGAATAAGAAAGAAACAACTTTACCAAATCCGCCAAGGCTAGCAAATACTTGTGGTAACGTTTGATACATAAGACCTACGCTTTGTAATGCTACGCCACTACCTTCTTTAAACGCTTCAGGGTTAAAGTGACCAATCGACGTAAAGATTGCAAGACCGGCAATAAGCGCAACTAACGTGTCGAACACACAAATCATTATTGCGGATTTGCCTATCTTAATTTCACTGCCGGTATACGAGCCGTATGCAATCATAATACCCATACCAAGTGAAAGAGAATAGAAAGCTTGTCCCATAGCGGCAAGCACGCCTTCAAAACCAAGTTTAGTAAAGTCTGGGTTAAGGTAGAAGTTAAGACCTTCAGCGACACCGCTACCTAAACAAAGAGCGTAAATTGCAATAGCAACAACTATAATAAATAAAGCAGGCATAAGTACTTTCGATGCTTTTTCAATACCTTCTTTAACGCCACCCATAATAACTATTGCAGCCATTACTAAAAATACAACGGTAAAAATTACGGGAGAATAAGGACTAGAAATAAACGAGCCGAAAGAATTAACGTTTGATAACGCTTCGTTTGGTTGGAAAGAGTTTACGGTAAATCTAACAGTCCAACCACCTAATACCGAATAATAGCAAATAATAAAGGTAGGAATAATAATTGCAAGCATACCTGCCCAACCCATTTTATTGTTTACTTTTTTATATGCAGTAATAGTATTCGCTTGCGAACGTCTACCTAAATAGACTTCAGCAATCATTGCAATTATACCGATAAATAATACGCATAAAATATAAACGAGCACGAAAGCCGCGCCACCGTATTTAGCCGTTTTGTACGGAAATCCCCAAAGATTACCTAAACCTACCGCAGAACCAGCAGCGGCAAGAATAAAACCTATACCACTAGCAAATCCATTTCTCTTTTTAGTTTCAGTCATAAAAACACCTATAAATTTTAGTCTAATTAACGATTAGTTAACTTAAATATTTTATCATAATTAGCGGTTTATGTCAATATTTTAATGTTATAAGACTAAAAAGACCTATAGTAGCATTATTTTGCTACTATAGGTCTTTATTATTATAGTTTACTTTATTGAACGTCAGCAACGGTATAACAATCCGTATCTTGTTGTTTTGCCTTTTCAATCTGAAAAAGCGCAATTTTATTTAATATTTCTTGTGAAAAAACCTTATCTTTATATTCCTTAATTAACAAATCAAATTGTTCCGTTCTTCGTAAAAGGTCGGCTTTAATAAGCATAAAAGTTTCTTTTTCTTCACCTTTCATTGATAATTTATCAAGCGTTTCTAATGCTTTTTTTCTACAAAACACAGCGCTGTCGTAATCGCCAGCATCGTCGCACGCCCAAGCGGAGTGCAAGACCGCAAAAAACGCCGTTTTTACGTTACCTTCCATCATAGCAATCATATGTTGTTTATAAAACCTTTCGGCAAGGCGCGAAACAAATTCCCGTCCGCCATATGAAAGGTATTCTTCACTAGTAAACCAACCTTCTGGAATTTTTGTAGGATTGCTTATATTGCTATTAACGTAACCACAATGCGGACACTCTTGAACCCACCATATCATAGTGCTACGACGCATTTCTGGCGGACGCAAGTCTAAATCGGACGAACCGAATTGGTTTGTTGAAAGCAAAATAGTTTGCTCTGACGTTTTTTTACAAATAAAACATATTTCTTCTACTATACTTGGTACACTCATAATTTTCTCCTTTAATCATAATTCCATTTTAATATAATTATAGCAGAGTAAACTGTATAAAAACCGTTTCTCTTTAGCAAAAATTAAAAATCAACAAAATTTCTATATAATTTTTATTGTTTTTATCCGTCTACTTTCGGATAGTATAAAAAATATGTTGCCCTAAAAGCACAAACTAAAAAAGAACGATTTTAAAATCGTTCTTTTTTCACCACAGTTTGACGGCAAGCGTCAGTAAGTTATAATTCAAATTCGCTAAAGCGAAAATGATAGTTGCTATCGCAACATGATAACTCGCCTAACGTCTCGAATTATAATCAAATTCTTACGAATTTGACATAAAAAAGCTGTCATAAGATTAAATCCTTTCTCCATACGGCAAAGATTTTATATAATTTTCCATATAACTCCAATCTGGAACATAACCTTTGCAAGAATAAGTTTTACTCTTGTCATAAACAGGCGAACCGTCTTCATTGCGACAAATCGGCAATTTAATCACAATTCTATCCAAATTTGCACGATATTTACGTCCATATGAAAATTTAAATTTCTCTAAATCGAGAATGGTGGTTAAAAAAAGAGCATTATATTATCTTTTCTTTATCGTTGATTTTAGAAGTATAAAATTCCACATACTCATGCATCTCGCGGATATCATCTTCCTTATTCAAAATATTATTATCAGAAATAACCCCACGCCAAACTTTAATATCGTCATTTTCAGTATTCGCTAAAATTGCTATAATTTTATTTCCAGTAAGATTTTTTTCATATTCAACATAAGCCGATAATTGTTCTTCATCAATTTTAGCAAAATTTACTTTTGTTTCAACAAGAACGGTTACTCCGTCTTTAACAAATCTTATATCAAGCTTTTCAAATTTTCTACCTTTTTTATCACATATAGGCATAAAAGCAAGACCTGCTTCCTTGTATGCTTTAGGATAACTATACTCATCATTTTCTATATTACTAACTAAAAAATCTCTACCAATAGTTAAAATTATATCTGCTCTAATCAATATTTTTTCTCCTTTAATTCCTTTTCAATAATTTCCGTTAAAAAGTCATTTATGCTATAAGCGTAATTTTCGTTTTCCTTAATCTCGTTTACCTTTTCCCTAATCTGCTTATACATTTTTGGCGGCAAACGTAACGGAAACGTAACCTTATCAACCGTCGGCGTTTTTGTTTTGTTCATATCATAATCTCCGTTTTATAATGATATCATAATATTATAATGTTATGGTATCATATATTTAATAAAAAGTCAAGGATTTGTTATGTTATAGTTCAAATCCAGGTGTGGGAGTGTAAATTGTTGCACTTTATCCATGTTAGTTATTAAAAAAGTCAAACGGCGTCTTTAGGAATTTTATGAGTCTAATCACACCGTTTTTGATTTCGCAATATCAAAAATTTATCAAAATAATCAAAAAAGGGCTTAAAAAGCCCTAAAAAATATAAAAAAGAAGTGAAATCATCGTAAAGAAATTTTTCACTTCACCCCCGTTTGGTGGTAAACCACCAAGGCGTTCGCAAACAAATAATCAACGCCTTTGCGTTGAATGTAATCAAGTTGATAGTAAATAAAAGCAAGTCACTATGACTTGCTTTTTAAGGTTTGTATTGATTTGATAAGTAGGATTCTTATAGTTGCACAGTTAGTTCTCAAAGGTTTAATACTATCCGCAGTTACATAATCCGTTTTTTCTAGCATTTCTAACCATTTACCTGTTTCACTTGCCTCTTTAAGGGCAATCTCTAGTTTAGCAATAAAATCCGCTCTACTATGTGCATATTTACTCTCTGCAATATTAGCACAAATACTCGTAGCACTACGCCCTATCTGATTAGAAATTATCCGTTCTTTCTTTTCTTGCAAAACCTTAACTAAATTTAAAACGTCTACTGATAATTGCATTGATAAATCTGTTAATTTGTCTTCTCTCTTTTCCATATAATAATTATAGCCCTACTTAACTAAATTGTCAATATAGTTTGCCCATTAGGGCAACACCGTTGGGCTTTAGCCCACACCGTTTATGCGTAGCATAACACCGTTTTGTGGTTTTTTGATTACAAATTAACTTTTCGCTACGCTCAAAACTGTGTTAACCTAACGGTTAAACGAAGTTGTGCCAAAAGCACAAACTAAAAAATACCAAGTCGATTGACTTGGTATTTTTTGGCTCCCCCAGTAGGATTTGAACCTACGACCTACCGGTTAACAGCCGGTTGCTCTACCGCTGAGCTATAGAGGAATAATGAAATGCGGCAACTCCCTATCCTCCCGGGCCGTGTCCAGCCAAGTACTTTTAGCGCAATCGAGCTTAACTTCTGTGTTCGGAATGAGAACAGGTGGGACCTCGACGCTATCGTCACCGCAATGGTTATATAACTGCTTTCGCAGATAATATACTTAAATTTTCAATCAGTAGATTGACAACTGCATAGTTTTTAGAACTTTTAACATTTCCAGCAAAACTAGTTTTAAATTTCTTTAGTTTTAGATTGTATTAAAAACTTCTTTTCTCAAATATCTTGAGAATAAGCACTCGACCTATTAGTATCAGTCAGCTACATACATTACTGCACTTACACCTCTGACCTATCAACCTTGTTGTCTTCAAGGGGTCTTACAACCATTAAGGTTTGGATACCTTATCTTGAGGCGAGTTTCACGCTTAGATGCTTTCAGCGTTTATCTCGTCCGCACTTCGCTACCCTGCTATGCTGTTGGCACAACAACAGGTGCACAATAGGTGCGTTCATCCCGGTCCTCTCGTACTAGGGACAAAGCCTCTCAAGTATCCTACGCCCACGATGGATAGGGACCGAACTGTCTCACGACGTTCTGAACCCAGCTCGCGTGCCACTTTAATCGGCGAACAGCCGAACCCTTGGGACCTGCTTCAGCCCCAGGATGTGACGAGCCGACATCGAGGTGC
>JAZURK010000016.1:0-2360 GCA_045606165.1 Christensenellaceae bacterium | reverse complement strand
ACTTATATGGGCGTTGTGCCTGCTTTGCAAATTCAACTATAACATAAAAAGGTATGTGAGTTTTTCTCGCATACTTTTTTTCTTGCCGTTTTTACATTAAAATTTTAATATTGCCTATATTATTTTTATGAATGGGACTATAGAATTTAAAAACAAGCCAAGGCTAACAACCACTTATACGATTGTTGGACCTAAAGAGAAACAATCGGTACTAGGTTTAAATTACGATTTACGCCTTAACGACGATAAGTTTGGCGAAACAACTTATGAAAAAGCCGAGTGCAAAATGCTTTCTACAGCAGTAAAAAGGGTAATTAAACGCGCTCAAGTAAAAGAAGAAGATATTGGTGCGATTATATCGGGTGATTTACTTAATCAAATTATATCTTCTAGTTTTATGGCTCGTGACTTTGAAATACCGTTTTTAGGGCTTTATAGCGCGTGTTCTACGATAACCGAAAGTTTATTAATCGGCTCTATGCTTATTGATAGCAGGTACGTAAATAACGTGGTATGCGCTACGGGTAGTCATTTTGCCACGGCTGAAAGACAATATAGATATCCACTTGAACTTGGCGCAATCCGTCCACCTCAATCTCAATGGACTGTTACTGGCGCTGGCGCTTATATGCTATCAAGTAATGAAAAAGGCTATCCCGCAATTACCCGCGCTACGATTGGTAGGGTTGTTGACTACGGTGTTACCGATGCTAATAATATGGGCGCGGCAATGGCGCCTGCGTGCTCGTCTACGTTGGTTAGGCATTTTAAGGCAACTAACACAACGCCAAAAGATTACGACTTAATCGTTACGGGGGATTTGGGCGCGCTTGGTTCAAGACTTCTTAAGCATTTAGTTAGCGAAAGCGGTTACAACTTATATAATCACGTTGACTGTGGTGAACTTGTTTATAATATGGACGAGCAAGTTTTTCAAGGCGGTAGTGGCGCGGGTTGTAGCGCTGTTGTAATGGCTAGTTATATTATCCCTAAACTTAAGAAAAAAGAGATAAATAGGGTATTGTTTTCGGCTACGGGTGCGCTACTTTCTACCGTTTCGTCGCAACAAGGCGAGTCAATCCCCGGTATTTCGCACGCGATTGTATTGGAGAATATTTATGATTGATATGTTATTAATGTTTTTAAAGGCGTTTGTTGTTGGTGGGCTTATTTGCACACTTGCGCAATTCATAATAAATAAAACTAAACTGACTGCTGGTAAAATTCTAGTGTTTTTTATGCTTGGTGGACTTATCTTGCAGGCGTTTGGGCTATATCAATACCTTGTTGATTTTGCGGGCGCTGGTGCAACCGTGCCTATTAGTGGATTTGGATATCTACTCGCCGAAGGCGCTATAAAAGGCGCTAAAGGCGGTTTATTAGGCGCGATTACCGGTGGTTTAGCGTCGGCATCGGCAGGTGTGACTTCAGCGGTTGTATTTGGTTATTTTATCGCTTTGATTTTTAATCCTAAATCAAAGTATAACTAAATTTAATCTCGTTACATAAGATTTGTTTTTTAGCAAATACTTTATTTGTATGAAAAGATTAAAACATTTATTTTTAACGATTTTAAGCGTTGTTTTGCTTTTTGGAAGTGTTAATTATATTTATCCTTACGCTAACGTTGATTACGTTTATTTAGGTGGGTTTACTGCGGGGTTTACTTTAAAAACTCGCGGTGCAACAGTAGTGGGGATTACCGACGTTATTTCTAATAACGGTAACGTTTCGCCTTGTAAGTGCGCTGGGATTGAAGTTGGGGATATAATCCTATCAATGAACGGCAAAGAAATCAATACAGCAACCGATATAGACAAAGTTTTAAAGGAATACAAGTCAGGGTTTATTATTACCGAAGTAATGCACGGTAGTCAGCGTAAACTTTGCGACGTTTTCCCCGAAAAAGACTTGATGGGCGCGTATAAACTAGGGTTATTTATTCGCGAAGACCTTAACGGGCTTGGTACTGTAACGTTTATTACGGACAAAGGTACTTTCGCGTCGTTAGGTCACCCCGTATCTAATGAAAACGGAGATATTTATAATCTTAAATCGGGTGAAGTTTACGAAAGTAGTATTGTTGGAGTAAACAAGGCTAAACGCGGTCAAGCAGGGGAACTTAAAGGCGTGTTTATGGGTAATAAAGCAATAGGCAATATAAGTATAAATAGTAACGTTGGGTTGTACGGTAAACTTAACAAGTTTAATCCGCTTGATTACGTTAAAATCCCCGTTGGGCAAGCAAAAATAGGTAGGGCGGAAATAGTTTCCACGGTAGACGGACAAACGGCTAAAAAGTACGAGATTGAAATTGTAAAAATTGATAACCGAATAGGCAATAATAAAAATTACGTTAT
>JAZURK010000015.1:0-6219 GCA_045606165.1 Christensenellaceae bacterium | reverse complement strand
AACCTAAAATAGGTTATAATTACCCTAAATAACCCCAAAGGTTAAATTTTACATAAGGAGAAAATATTATGTTTTGCAAAAATTGTGGTAAAGAAGTAAACGAAAACGCAGTTGTGTGTATTCATTGCGGTGCGGCTATTTCTAATAAACCTGCTACACAAGTTACAGGTTTAAACGGAGAATCAAAAACGGCTTTAGGTGTTGTTTTAGGCTTGTTTTTAGGTTTAATCGGTTTAATTATCGGTTTATGTATGTTTCCATCTGGTTCAGAAGAAAGAAGTACTTTCTTAAAGGGTTGGGGTATTACGTTTGCTATTAGCGTAATTTTATCAATCGTTTTAAGTATTACTGTATGCAGTTCTGTGTTAGCAGGATTATCAATGTATTGAATTTATAATTTGTGTATTTAAAACACAAACGTTTTCATCAAGCAAAACCCCCAAGTTACAAACTTGGGGGTTTTGTTATATCTTTAATTATTAAATAAGCGGAAGTTCGGTTATTCTTAACTTGCTTGAACCGTAAGGGTAGAGTTTAATGGTTTTTTCTTTACTTATAGGGATACGACATTTAGGAACTTTAGCGCAAACTGACAAAAAGCCGTCTTCATAGCCCCAAGGAATGTTTTTAACCTTGGCTTTAATAGTTACTGCTGGCTTTAAAGAACTAAACGGCACGCTAGATACTTTACGCCTTTCAACTTCAAAAAACGGCGAAGACAAAGCGTAGTTCCAATCGCTTGTAGGGATAAATTCGTAATCGCAGTAAGGAAATTTTCTTTCAACGCCGTTAAGTTGATATTCAAGCATTTTCTTTTCGTACTTGATAGGAATAGAAAACACAAGCGAACCATATTTTACCGATTTTAAATCGTGCGGTCTATCAATAAGGGTAGGAAGTACGTTATAACTTATAGTGATAACGGTTTTTTTGCTTTTCTTAATATCAAAAATAAGTTCTTCGCTATACGTTGTTGCATTGCCGTTAACAATCAAGTTTTTAGCAAAGTTAGGGATATTTACTTTTAACTTTATATCCTTTTTAGCGTTTACGATATATTCAAAATTATTGTCGAACGGATAATTAGTTTTTAGGGTTATATCTATATCTTTAGTTTTTAATCTTGACGGAATAGGAACTGCCGAAAATACCGTATTTCCGTTATACATAAAAGAAGAGAGCGAAAACTTTGGCCACGCTTGGTTAAAGTTTGCCGTACAACAGCCGTAGTTAGGCTCTAAACCGAATAAGTGCGCCTCGATATTATTGGTGGTAAAATGCGGATTTAAGCCAAGTTTTTGGCAAGCAATTTGGTTAGACATTTGGTCGTATTGATGCGTCCACATATCGTCGCTTAAGGTTGCGGGAAGGGCGTTAAATGCTATCGTTTCAAGGCGTTTTGCCCATTTATCGTCGCCCGTGTAGGCAAGTATCCACTCGTAAGAATACATTTGCTCGGCAACGGCGCAAAGTTCCGTTCCGTTTATAGGGCTTAAGCCTGCTAAACACTCGTCACCCGTAAAAGTTTCAACCGCTGTTCCGTTATATTCTTTTAAAACGGTGTAAAGTTTTTCGGCAATATCAGTGTAATCTTCGCCAAGTAAGTCGCAAGATACCGCTTCGTATTTTAGCATCATTGCAATATTAACGATATGCCTAGAATGTTCCCAATCGTGATAAGGCGTTTTCCATTTGTCGGTTAATAAAGAGTAATCTAAACCTTGTTCTTTTAAGATTTTGGCTAAATCTTTAATCCATTGTTCGTTATAGCGTTTATATAAGAAGTTTAAGGCAATAAAACTTTCAAACCAACGCGCTTTATCCCAGTAGAATAATACTTTATTACCGCTTGATAATAAATCGTAGTAGTTTTTCATAATTTTATAAACGATTTCGGGTATGCGCTCGTCACCCGAACACTCGTAATAAACAACCAAAACTTTAGATATAAGTTGCACTGCCCAACTGTCGTAATGCGGGATAAAATCGTCTTCGCAAGGGCAAATCCAACCGCTTTCGCGTTGATTTGAAATAATAGCGTTAACGTACTTTTTAGCGCGCTCAATCATATCTTCATTTTTAAGTAGATAGGCAAGGGGGATAAATCCGTCAAGCCAATATGGTACGCGCTCCCATCCTTCCGCGTCTCCGCCTATCCAAGCGCTATCTTTAACGTCGCGCCACATTTTGTCTAAATTACCCGATAAGCCGTTTGCTTGAATTTCAAGTTGGCGTTTGAGCCAACCTTTAGGCTGTATTTCTTTAGTTGTGTAAAAATTCCATTTTTGCATAGGTTTTCTCCTTATGTGTTTATTATATCACACTAAATATCCTAATAATATTGTTAAAATTAGCAAGTTTTATTGACAATATCACACTAGTTTGATAAAATAACGTAAACGGGGGTATTATGCAAGGAATTAATTTAAACAAACCTATTTTATATAAAGTAGCGTCGTTTAGGTATTTTGATGAAAACGAGTGCCATTGTACTAGGTTTTGCGAAGACAACGTTTTGCTTTTAGTGTTTAGTGGCGTTTTAAGATTTTCGGAAAACGGTAAGCAAGTAGAAGTAAAAAAAGGCGAGTACTATATCCAAGAAAAAAACTGCTATCAAGGTGGCGAAATTCCAAGCGATAGCCCTAAATATTTATACGTTCATTTCGACGGCGAGTGGACTAATAGCGATAGCGCGCTTATAAAATCGGGTAGGTTTGACTATGATGCTTTAAGCGAAGAAATGGGAAAGTTAGACTACGCCTCGCACAACGGTTACCTTTACGGCGAACAGCAGTATTTATTTTTAAAGATACTACTTTCTTTAATGAAAAAAACAAAAAAACAGTCGTTAGCGCAAGAAATTTCTGCGTTTATCGAAAACAACGTAAAAAGTATTACTTCGCTTGATAGTATTTGTAAAGAGTTTAATTATTCTAAAAATTATATCATACGCGTTTTTAATAAGGAATTCGGCGTTTCGCCTATCGCGTATATAAACGAAATAAAACTAAAAAGGGCAAGTTATTTATTGGAAAGTACTTCTCAATCAATAACCGAAATTGCCCAAGAATGTGGTTTTAACGATTATCCGTACTTTTATAAAAGATTTTACGCTAAAACGGGAGTATCTCCACAAGTTTATAGAAAAACGGTAAGGGAAAATCCGTCAAGTCGTTTTTAATTAAGAAAAATCCAAACAAATGCTTGTTAAAGTTGTTTTTCTCGATTGACTATAAAATTTAATCGTGATATACTTTATAAAGTATAAATCTTAAACGAAGGTGGTTTATGGCTAAAATTATGGACGGCGTTAGTGACGCCGGTAAAGATTTAGATTCGTTTTTACTTATCGGTCAATCTAATATGGCAGGTCGCGGGGACTTTAACGAAGTTGAAGATATAGAAAACCCTAACTGCTATATGTTTAGAATGGGTAGGTGGCTTACAATGAGTGAGCCTATTAACGTTGATAGGCAAATTTTTAAAGCCTACACTCATAGCGGTATTTGTTTGGGTGCAAGTTTTGCAGATAGTTACGCTAAAACCTTTAACCGCAAAGTAGGGCTTATACCTTGCGCTGACGGCGGTACTAGTATTAAAGAGTGGCAACCCGGTGGGTTTTTATTCGAGCACGCGTTATTTCAAGTAAAATACGCTATGAAAACTTCTAATTTAAAGGGTATTTTATGGCACCAAGGCGAGCAAGACTGCGTTAACGATGAAGTTTATAACGATTATCCTGAATTGTTTGAAAACTTTATCACCGCGCTTAAAAAGGAAATTGGTATAGAAGATATACCGTTTATTGCGGGGGAATTGTCCTATAAACTTGCTAGTTGGATTAGTTTTGACGGTAGGCAAGTTAGGTTTAATGAAAGATTGCCAGAGCTTTTAAAAAATCATAAAAATACGGCGGTAGTATCTTCTAAAGATTTAACTATGAAATCTGATGAATTGCATTTTGATTCTAAATCGTTAAGGACGTTTGGTATAAGGTACTTTGACGCGTACAAATCAATTATTGAAAAGGAGTAAGATTATGGATATTAACGAATTATTACAAGGCGTTGACTGTAAGTGTGGTAAAAAGCATACTTGCGCTATTAAAAAAGTATATATTGAAAGCGATGCTACAAAGCGTTTAGAAGAACTTTGTAAGGGTTATAAAAAGGCACTTTTCGTAGCCGATGAAAACACTTTTGCAACTTGCGGTGAAAACGCTGTTAAAAATGCTAAAATCCCAAGTGAAAGGGTTATTTTTTCGGGTAAAACGTTACTTATTCCTAACGAAGATGCGGTAGCTGAAGTAGAAAAACACCTTGATGGTATCGATATTATTATCGGTATTGGTTCGGGCGTAATTCAAGACCTTTGCAAATACGTTTCTTTCTATAACAAAATGCAATATATTATCGTTGCAACTGCTCCTTCAATGGACGGCTATGCGTCAACGGGCGCTGCTATGATTATGCAAGGTATGAAAATCTCGTATACTACGCACGTTCCTTACGCTATCCTTGCTGATACTAAAGTTTTAGCAAACTCGCCTATCGAAATGATTAAAGCGGGTTACGGCGATATTATAGGTAAATATTCAGCGCTTAACGATTGGAAGTTGAGTAATTTATTAAACGGCGAGTACATTTGTGATTTTATTTATGATTTAACTTACGATTGTATTTTAAAAGTTCGTTCGCTTGCTAAAGGGTTATTAACCCAAGATGAAGAAAGCGTTAAAGCGCTTATGGAATCGCTTGTGCTTGTTGGTATTGCTATGGCGTTTGCGGGTAATTCTCGCCCAGCGTCGGGTAGTGAACACCATTTATCGCACTACTTTGAAATCGTTGGTATTTTAGACGGTACTGAATACTTCCCACACGGTATTGACGTAGCGTATTCTACTATTGAAACTTGTAAACTTCGCGAAAAAATTATCAATTCTAAACCTAAAAAATACTCGTTTGACCGCGAAAAATGGGAAAGCGAAATCAAAAGGGTATACAAAACGTCAGCAGACGGCGTAATTGCGCTTCAAAATAAACTTGGTTGGTATGAAATTAACGATTACGACAACGTGGTTTCTAAATGGGACAAAGTCGTTGAACTTTTAAAAGAAGTTCCTTCTCACGAAGAAATCAAAGCAATCTTAAAAGAAGTTGAACTTGACGATAAAGAATTCTATTCTTTATACAGTAAAGAAAAGATTGCCGATTCTTATTTATACGCTAAAGACTTAAAGGATAGGTATTCGGTACTTTGGCTTTACTACAAATATTTCCAAGACTAAAATTTTATGGCTAAATCACAAAAAATTCAGGCAATATTAAGCGCGATAGGTGCGGCGTTTTTCTTCTCGCTAATGTCCTTATTCGTAAGGCTAGCGGGGGATATGCCCGTATATCAAAAAATGTTTTTTAGAAATATCGTCGCGCTCTTTTTAACGGCGGGGATATTGCTTGTAAAAAAAGAAAGTTTTATTCCTAAAAAGGAAAGCATAGGGTTTATTTTACTTCGCTCGGTTTTTGGCGCGCTAGGTATGATTTGTAACTTTTTAGCAATAGATAACTTAAACCTTTCAGACGCGGCAATCTTAAATAAACTCTCGCCACTTTTCGGCGTGATTTTATGTTCTATCTTTCTAAAAGAAAAATTAACAAAGGTTGACTTTTTGGTTTTAGGCGTGTCGTTCGTGGGAGCGTTGTTCGTTGTAAAACCCTCGTTTTCGTTCGGGTCGACTTATTCGTACGTCGGGTTATTCGGTGGGTTTTCGGTAGGTGTAGCGTATCTTGCTATTCGACTTTGCGGACTTCACGGCGAAAAGGGTACTAAAATAGTATTTTGGTTTTCCGCTTTTACAACCGCTATACTGTTACCGCTTTTTATCATTTTTTACGAGCCAATGAATCTTACGCAAGTATTTATGATGTGTATGGCGGGCGTGTCTGCATCGTTTGCGCAAATTTGTATTACCGCGGCGTACTCTAAAGTTCCTACTAAAGAAGTTTCGGTGTTCGACTACACCCAAGTAATTTTTACCGCTATACTCGGCTTTGTATTTTTAAGTCAACTCCCCGATATTTATAGCGTTATAGGTTACGTTTTAATTATATCAATGGCAGTTTATAAATGGTATAAAATCCGTAAAACTTAAATATATTTATACGATAGAAAAAATCATGTGAAAATTGCATGATTTTTTTTATTTTAAAACTAATCGCG
>JAZURK010000014.1:0-3279 GCA_045606165.1 Christensenellaceae bacterium | reverse complement strand
TATAAAAACCTTGGAAAAATTGGTGACATAAATCTTGTAATAGGGTAAAATATTAAAGCACTCCGTGAGTTTGGGGTGTTAATTTTTTAGGATGGAATTGAAAAATGGCTAAAGGAAATGCAGTAAGAATTACACTTGCTTGCACTGAATGTAAGCAAAGAAATTACGCCGCTTATAAGAACAAAAAGAACACTCCAGACAGAATTGAACTTAACAAATATTGTCCGTTCTGCAAAAAACACACTGCTCATAAAGAAACGAAATAATTGGCGGCGTGAAATGGCGTTTGTTTAAACGCCTAGAGGTGTATAATGAAAAAAGAAAATGTTGCAAAAACCGTTGAGGTAAAAAAACCTCAAAACAAACAAAAAAAACCAAATATCTTTGTTAGATTGGGTAGAAAACTTAAAGAAGTTTTTTCCGAGATTAAAAAAGTATCTTGGCCTAGTTTTGATAAAGTTGTTAAGCAAACCAGTATCGTTATCGGCGTAGTGCTTGTATTCTTTATCGTAATTATGCTTATGGATTTAGGTCTTGGTAAATTACTTACCCTTCTTACTACGATTGGGGCTTAATAAGGAGCGTATAAATGGCTGAAACGGCAAAATGGTACGTAATCCATACCTATTCGGGTTATGAGGCAATGGTAAAAGATACTTTGGAAAAGATGGTTGAAAACAGCAACCTTCAAGACCAAATTCTTGAAATCCAAATACCAATGGAACAAACGATTGAAGAAAAGAACGGCAAAAAGAAAGTTGTTTTGCGTAAAATTCTTCCTTGTTACGTGTTTATTAAACTTATTTATTCAAACAACCTTTGGTTTATGATTACAAACACAAGGGGCGTAACAGGTTTCGTAGGTCCACAAGGTAAGGCTCTTCCTCTTTCAGACGACGAAGTTAAACGTATGAGGCTTGAAACTAAAGTGGACGTTGTTGACTTTAAAGTTGGCGATAAAGTTCAAATCGTTTCAGGTCCGCTTGACGCGTTTGAAGGTGAGATTTTAGACCTTAACTTTGCAACGCAAAAAGCAAAGGTTAGGGTAGTGATGTTCAGTACTGAAACTGAAGTAGACGTTGACTTTATTCAACTTAAAGTTATCGGTGCGTAAGTCTTACGCGCAAATCATTATATAATAATAAGAAACTAACGAAATTTATTTTCGATAGAATATGTGGGAGAGACGTTAAATTCTATTTTTCATGGCGTCTTGCAAGTACCACGATAGGAGGAATTTTTTATGGCTAAAAAAGTTACTGCTGTAGTTAAATTACAGTTACAAGCCGGAAAAGCAACCCCAGGCCCACCAGTTGGTTCAACACTTGGACCTTACGGTATCAACTTACCTGGATTCACTAAAGAGTTTAATGCAAAAACTCAAGACAAACTTGGATATGTAATTCCCGTTGTAATTACAATATATCAGGATCGTTCGTTCACGTTTATTCTTAAAACTCCACCTGCACCAGAACTTATTAAGAAAGCATGCGGTATCGAAACTGCAAGTGCTACACCTAATAAGAACAAAGTTGCAAAACTTACAAAGGCGCAAGTAGAAGAAATCGCAAAGATTAAAATGGTTGACACTAACGCTGCTTCATTAGAAGCTTGTATGAGCATGATTAAAGGTACTGCTCGTAGCATGGGTGTAACTGTAGAAGAATAAGGAGTGAGTGGGAGAGAGTTTTTCTCGTAAGTACCACAAGGAGGATTCAATATAATGAAATACGGAAAAAAATATATCGATAGCGTAAAGTCTTTCGATACAACCAAACAATATGACGTAGCAGAAGCATTAGATATCGTTTTAGCAACGTCAAAAGCAAAATTCGACGAAACTATCGAGTTCCACACAAAACTCGGTGTTGACCCAAAACAAGCCGACCAACAAGTTAGGGGCGTAATCGTACTTCCTAACGGTACTGGTAAAACTATGAGGGTTTTAGTTATCGCTAAAGGCGAAAAAGCAGACATCGCTCAACAAGCAGGTGCTGATTACGTTGGCGCTGAAGATTTAGTTGCTAAAATCCAAAAAGATAACTGGTTCGATTTCGACGTTATCATTACTACACCTGATATGATGGGTGTTGTTGGTAGAATCGGTAAACTTTTAGGTCCTAAAGGTTTAATGCCTAACCCTAAATCTGGTACTGTTACGATGGACGTTGCTAAAGCAATCGCTGACGTAAAAGCAGGTAAAGTTGAATACAGACTTGACAAAACTGCTGTTATCCACTGTTCAATCGGTAAAAAGAGTTTCGGTAAGGAAAAACTTTTAGAAAACTATCAAGCACTTTTAGATGCTATTATCAAAGCAAAACCTGCTGCTGCTAAAGGTCAATACATTAAAAGTATCGCACTTGCAAGCACAATGGGCCCTGGCGTAAAAGTAAATTCTAAAAACGCTTAAAATTTAATTGACAAAACAAAATGCGATATGATACAATTATCGCGTAACTAAATAGCCGAAGAAAGCTGGTATTTATAAAGTGTCGTTTCGATACGCCCGCCGAGGTACTTAATTTACGAACAATTTTGTCCGTTCTTTATCGTGCTTTCGGTGAAGAACGGTTTTTTATAGGCAAAAATAATTATGGAGGTAATGAAATTGTCGGCACATATTGAAGCTAAAAAGCAAATAGTTGAAGACATTAAGGCTAAAATCCAAGCAAGTAAGTCAGTAGTTTTAGTTGACTATAAAGGTCTTACAGTTGCTGAAGATACTGAATTCAGAAACGAATTTAGAAAAGCCAACGTTGAATACAAAGTTCTTAAAAACACGTTAGTTAGAAGAGCTTTCAACGAATTAGGTGTTACTGATTTCGATAACGACCTTAACGGTACTACTGCCGTTGCTTTCGGTCAAGACGAAACTACTGCATCTAAAATCGTTGTTGACAACGCAAAGAAATACGAAGAAAAACTCTTTGCAAAAAGCGCCTACGTTGAAGGTTCATATATGGACAAGAAAGGCGTTGAAGCACTTGCTGCTATTCCTTCGAAAGAGGCACTTTACTCTACAATCGCAGGTACACTCAGCAATATTATCCGTGGCTTAGCAGTTGCTCTTAACAGAGTTGCTGAGCAAAAAGGTGAATAATCACCTAAAATCAAGGCAAAACGCCTAAAAAAAATTAAAATTAAATTAAGAGAGGAAAATTATTATGGCAGATATCGCTAAAATTATTGAAGAAATTAAAGGTATGACTGTTTTAGAACTTAACAGTTTAGTAAAAGCAATCGAAGAAGAATTCGGTGTAAGTGCTGCTGCTCCTG
>JAZURK010000013.1:0-4932 GCA_045606165.1 Christensenellaceae bacterium | reverse complement strand
AGCGTAAACGTTATTGCTGTTTTGCGACCAAACGATAAAAAAATTAGCGTAATTTCAAATATTGCTTTTATAGTTGTAATGGTGGCGTTTATAGTTTTAGCGTTTGCTGCTAGTACGGTTGCGCGTGGATATTAATTAGACTAAAAAGGGGTTAAAAAATGAGTGATTTTTCTATTTTAAAAAGTAATTTAGAAAGCAAGGGTTACACCGTTTCGGTGTTTGAAAATAGCCGTGATGCGGTTGAGTATTTAAGCAGTAAAATTTGCGGTAAAACCGTTGGTTTTGGCGGTTCTAAAACTTTGCACGAAATAGGTTTATTTAGCGCCTTAACTGCTAATAACACAGTGTTTTGGCACGATGAAAAACCCGAAGGGTTAACGGTGTATGAAACGCGTAAAAAGGCAACTCAAGCCGAAGTTTATATATCGTCGGTTAACGGAATTTCAGAAAACGGAGAAATTATAAATATCGACGCTACGGGTAACCGCGTGGGCGCTATTTCGTTTGGGCCTAGTAAGGTATATTTAGTAATTGGCAAAAATAAAGTTGCTAAAGATTACGAAAGCGCACTTTATAGGGCAAGGAACGTTGCAAGCCCACTTAACGCTAAAAGGTTAAACCGCAAAACGCCTTGCGCTGTAAATGGGGATAGGTGTTACGATTGCAACTCGCCCGATAGAATTTGTAGAAACTTATCCGTTTTGTGGACTAAACCCGTTGGCGCAGAGTACGAAATAATTTTAATTAACGAAACTTTGGGGTATTAAAATTATGAAAAATGGTATTATTAAAATTTTATACTGTGTATTTGCGGTGCTTGTTTTAGCGTTTATAGTATTTTTAGGGATAGATTTTTATTTTTACGACCCTATTTCTACTTCTGCACCGTTTTACGCATATCTTATAATTAGGGGATTAGAGTTTTTACTTCCTGCAGTTATAGTTTTAATAGTTTGTGAAATTTTAAAGCGTAAATTAAAATAAAATAGGCAAACTAATATAGGGGGATTTATGGTAGATTTAGGATTTATTAAAATTGATACTTCAAACTTTATAGGCATACTTATCGGCATTGCTTTTTTCGTAGTGCAGTTAATTCTTTTATTTAAGGTAAAATTTATAATAATCAAACTATTGCCGGCTATTTTATTAGTTATTGCTGGGATAGTGTGTTTCATTGGAATGAGTTTAACTAACGGTTGGGACGTTTTGGGTTGGTTTTTATTGTTGGTGTTTGCAATAATCTACCTTTGCGTTTGCGCGGGCGCTTGGCTAATTTACGGTATAGTAAAACTGATTAAGAAAAAATAAAAAGGTTTAAACCCTTGATTGAATTTTAACGTAATAAAAAAGCACACTGTGTTCCATTATGGAAAGCCAGTGTGCTTTTATTATAATTACGCTGTTATTAATCGATTGTTTCTTTATCTTCACTAACGATAGCGTTTTCTTTAATTATATCGCGGTAAAATTCTGCGCGAGTTGCTTGTATATACGCGTTTACCCAAAGTGTACCTATACCTAGACAAAGAACGCCAAGGAATGCCCAACCGATAAACGAAAGGTCAAGCAAGAAAAGTTTCATTTTGTTGCCGTCCATTAGTTTTCTGCTTTCGTCGATTGCTTGAGTCGCCGTATATTCAGGGTGGTCTATTTTGATGAAATAAGCCATTGAATAAGAATAATTCTTAATAATGCCCGGGATAATAAAAAGCAACGACCACAACGCGGTAAATATAGAGATTAATAAACCTAAAACTAAATTGCCTGCAACGTCGCCTTTAATACCGTCAAATAACACTTCAAGGTTATCGTACTTAATAGTATTTCTTGCACGGCTTAAGAAATATTTGTTTAAGCTGATATTGACGATACCGATAACTAATAGGCCTACAACGATAGGGCTAGTAAAGGCAATTACCGCGCTTGCAATAAGTGAAACGAGTAAAGCAAAAATCCACTCGTTTTTAAAAATGCCGTTACCGAGCGTTTGTCTTGCTTTTGCTCGTAATTCTTTATTTTGTAACATAACTATCTCCTATAAAGATTATACTATTTTTTAAACCAAACGGAAGGTGTTAAAGCAAGTAAAATAGGGTAAATTTCCAATCTACCTATAAGCATTGCAAGTGATAAAACAAATTTAGAAACAGGTGAATACATCGAGTAGTTAAACGTAGGTCCAACCATTGATAATCCAGGACCGATATTGTTCATACAAGCAAGCGTTGCTGAAAAGTTCGTTAAAAAGTCAAAGCCGTCGATAGAAATTAATAAGAGAACTATTGCAAATATTACCGCGTAGATGCCAAAATAACTCATAACGCTATTTGCGGTAGTTTCTTCAATTTTCTTGCCGTCCATACTCATTACGTCAACGGAGCGAGGTTTAAGTAATTTTTTAAGTTCGTATTTAATGCGTTTAAATATTAAAACTACTCTTGAAACCTTAAGACCACCGGCAGTAGAACCCGCCGAACCGCCTACGAACATTAAGAATAACAGTAATACTTGGCTTAACGAATTCCAATAATTAAAGTCTACCGTCGAGTAGCCCGTAGTTGTTGCTAATGACGTTACTTGGAAAAACGAATTTCTAATAGTTTCTTCTAAATTGTTATAAAGTGGATAAATATTAAAGCAAATAACTACCGTCGTAACGATAACTATTCCTAAATAAGTTAATAATTCCGTATTTTTGAAAAATGCTTTTAATCTTCCTAATAACAATAAGAAATAAAGGTTAAAGTTAACGCCGTAAAGTAACATAAACACAGCTATAACCCATTGCGAATACGCGCTATACGCTCCTATACTTGCGTTTTTAACACTAAAACCACCAGTTCCCGCAGTACCGAAAGCGTGTACTATACTTTCAAATAAATTCATTTCGCCAAACGCTAAAAGAACTATAAGTAAAGCCGTTAAACCAATATACATAAGGTATAAGATTTTTGCGGTATCTTTTGACTTTGGTACGATTTTATCTACTGTTGGGCCAGGCATTTCCGCACGGAGAATATGAATATTTCTATCCGTGTTTTTAGGCATTAACGCGATAACGAAAACTAGAATTCCCATACCGCCTACCCAGTGTGTAAAACTACGCCACATAAGTAAACCTTTGCTTATCTTTTCAACGTTCGTTAAAATGGACGCGCCTGTCGTAGTAAAACCGCTAATCGTTTCAAAAAGAGCGTCGATATAAGAAGGGATTTCTCCGCTTATAGTAAACGGTATCGCGCCGATAAGCGATAAAACTATCCAAGCAAGCGCTACGATAATAAATCCTTCGCGAGAATAAATAGTGCGGTCTTTAGGTTTGAAGATTAAACTGAATAAAAGCCCTACCGTTAGTGCGATACCCATTGTAATTAAAATGGATAAAACACAATTTTCGCTGTAGATAAGTGCGGTTATAAGCGGTAAAGTTAACAATCCCGCCTCTATAAGCGCAACTTTTCCAAGCGTGTTAAGTATCATTTTATAATTCATAATTATTTCCGCCTTATAATTTCGGCTAAATCGTTTATAGTATTGCCTGCGGTTATTACTATAACTTTATCGTTTGGTAAAATTACGTCGTCGCCACCAGGGATAACGTTTTTGCTTTCCCTTGTAATGCCCGCAATAATGGTGTTTTTACTTAAAGTTAATTCTTTAAGCGGGATATTTGCATACTTGAAGTCGTCAAGAACGATAAATTCAAGGGCTTCGGCTGTACCGTTCATAATACTGTAAAGCGTTTCTATTTTGCTACCTTCAGAAGTTTCAATAGCTCTTGCGTATCTAATAAGCGCGTTTGCTACTACTTCTTTAGGTGAAACGATACACTCTATACCCATTTTGTTAGATATAGCGTTAAGGTCTTGGTTGTTAATTTTGGTTATAACCTTATCGCATTCGTTTTCAATAGCGCCAAGCGACATTAAAATGTTTTGTTCGTCGTTGCCCGTTAACGCTACGAAAGCATCGGTAGATGAAAGCCCGTTTTCCAAAAGAACGTCTTTAGTCATACCGTCACCGCAAACCATAGTTACGCCGTTTTTAATTTCTTCAATGAAATTCTCGCATTGTTTTTTGTCTTTATCTACAACGGTAACCGAGTTATTACTAGAAACTAGCGCTTTCGTTAAGTAATAAGCGGTTTTACTAGCGCCGATAATCATAACGTCTTTAACGTGGATTTTTTCAAAGCCGAAAAGTTTTAAAAGTTTATGTGCTTCAAAGTAAGAAACGATTACGTCGATTTTATCGTTTTCTTCAATCACGAACGAACCGTTAGGGATAATGACTTCGCCGTTCCTTTCAACCGCGCAAATAAGATAGTTAAGCGGGAATTTCTTTTTAATTTCGTATAAAGGAATACCGATAATAGGCAATCCTTTTTTTACTACTAATTCGATAATTTCAAGTTCGCCAGACGAAAAAGTTTCTACGCTTATAGCCGACGGAAGTTTGAGTACGTTGTATAAAAACTGCGCCGTCATAAGTTCTGGGTTTACGGTAAGGGAAATATCTAGGTTTTGTTTGATGTAATCAAAGTCAGGGGTAGAATATTTAGAATCCCTAATCCTAGCTACCGTATGTTTAGCGCCCATTTTTTTTGCGATGAACGACGAAAGCATATTAAATTCGTCCGAGCCTGTCATAGCGATAAATAAATCGCACTTATCCACGCCTGCTTGTAACAATAAGTCATACGACGTACCGTTGCCGTGAATAGCAATAACGTCAAAAGTGTTAGAAACGCTTTCGATAACTTTTTCATTTGAGTCAATAACGATTATATCGTGGTTTTCTTTAAGAAGGGCTTTAGTAAGCGTTTTGCCTATCTTTCCGCAACCCACTAGTACAATATTCATAATAATTACTCCTAAACCAATTTTTATTTAATGACTTTAAAAAGGTTTAATACCCAGTTATTATACC
>JAZURK010000012.1:0-14058 GCA_045606165.1 Christensenellaceae bacterium | reverse complement strand
AAAAAGTAAGGAATTTTTTCATAATATTTTCTCCTTTTTATTAATTATAGGTTGATTATATCATAAAAATGTGTTATAATCAATAATAAATAATTATATAACTGTTATAAATTTTATTTATAGGGTAGTTTAGTAACTTGTAAAGCCACAGGCTTTACAAAAGGTTAGTTTATATATAATATTATTAACTTTAGTGTGCTAAATTATTTATAAAGGTGTAAAAAATGAACGAAAAAGATTATATTTACGAAGTTTATAAAGAAAAAAGTTTCTCTCAAGCGGCAAAAAATTTATATTTATCTCAACCCGCGCTTTCCGCATCGGTAAAAAAAGTAGAAAAAGAACTAGGTATTACAATATTTGACCGTTCTACTTCTCCTATCGTTTTAACTGAAGAAGGCAAGGTATATATCGAAAGCATTGAAAAAATGCGAGCCGTTGAAGAAGAAATGAATAATAAACTACTTGATATGGGTGAGTTAAAGTCTGGTAAAATTAGGGTAAGTGGCGAAAACTTCGTGTCTTCTTTCGTAATGCCAAAAGTTATAATGGCGTTTACCGAGAAATACCCTGGTATTGAAGTTGAACTTGTAGAGTCTAACTCGCCCGATTTAAGGCAATTACTTTTAAACGACTCAATCGACTTACTTATTGCGCACGAATTTGATAAGTCACTATATAAATCTATTCCGCTTTTTGAAGAAACGTTACTACTTGCCGTTCCTGAAAAGTTTAAAATTAATAGCGAACTAATCAATTACCGCTTAACAAGGGAAGATATTATCAACGGTAAACACTTGTTTAACGACTGCCCTAGGGCAAAGTTAAGTTCGTTTAGCGACTGTCCGTTTTTACTTTTAAAAAAGGGTAACGACACAAGGCGTAGGGCAAACGTTCTTTTTGCCGAAGACAATTTCGAGCCTAAAACTGTAAAAATCTATCTTGACCAACTTATTACTTCGTATAATATGGTGTGTTTTGGTATGGGGGTTGCAATCGTTAACGATAACTTGGTAAAAAGTTCATCTCAAACGGGCTGTTATTATTACAAATTAAGCGGTAGGTCGGCTTATAGGCTTATGTCTATTGGGTATAAAAAGAATAAATACTGCTCTAAAGTAATGCAAGCGTTTATCGATACCGCTAAACAAGTATACAAAAGTTAGCATATATTATATATAGATAAAATAAAACCGCCTTGGATAATCCAAAGCGGTTCTTTTATTGTGTTTTTATTAGATTTTTCTAATTTTGATAATGCCATCAATTTCAGACATTGCTTTAAACGCGTCGTCGTCGATATTTTCAATATCAATAAGAGTGTAAGCGAAGTTACCTTTACTTGCGTTTACTAAATTGTCGATATTAATGTGTTTATCGGCAAGAATTGTAGTAAACTGTGCAATCATGTTACGTTGGTTAAGGTGAAGTATAGCAAGACGGCAATTAGAAGTTCTAGGAGCGCTACAGTTAGGGTAGTTAACGCTATTGTTGATGTTGCCGTTTTCGATATAGTTTTTAAGTTCTTTTGCAGCCATAACCGCGCAGTTATCTTCCGCTTCAGGGGTAGACGCGCCAAGGTGAGGAATACAAATTACGTTATCTATGCCAATAATTTCTTTAGCAGGGAAGTCGGTGATATATCTGCCGATTTTACCCGCGTTAATACCATCTAAAACGGCTTGGTTGTCAACGAGTTCGCCACGCGCGCAGTTAATTAAAACAGTACCTTTTTTCATAAGCGCAATTTTGCTTGCGTCAATCATATGATGATTGTCTTTTAAATAAGGAACGTGGATTGTAACGTAATCGCAACTTTTATAAATATCATCTAAATTGTTGGTAATATCAACGTGGTGTGATAAGTGAAGGGCGTTTACAACGGATAAGTAAGGGTCGTAGCCTAAAACTTGCATACCAAGTGATACTGCAGAGTTAGCAACTTTAGCGCCAATCGCGCCAAGACCTATAATACCTAATTTTTTACCCGAAATTTCTCTACCAACGAATTGTTTTTTACCTTTTTCTACGAGTTTAGAAATATCTTCTTCGTCTTTAATTCCTTTTACCCAGTCAATCGCAGGTACGATTTTTCTTGAGCCTAAAAGTAATGCTGTGATAACGAGTTCCGTAACAGCGTTAGCGTTAGCGCCCGGAGTGTTGAAAACAACGATACCTTTTTCAGCATAAGCGTCGCAAGGAATATTATTAACGCCCGCGCCCGCACGCGCTACGCATAATACCGAAGATGGGATTTCGTATTCGTGCATATCGAAACTTCTAACTAAAATACCTTCAGGGTTTTCCGCCTTGTCGGTAATAGTGTAATTTTCGCCTAAAATGTCATTAACTTTACCACTAATTGGGTTTAATTTTAAAATTTCTTTCATAATTTTATCCTACTTGTGTTCTAATTCAAATTTTTTCATAAATTCAATAAGGTATTTAACGCCTTCAACTGGCATTGCGTTATATATACTTGCACGCATACCGCCTGCTAAACGGTGACCTTTAATTGAAATAATACCGTTTTTGCCAGCCTCTTTAACGAATTCCGCATCGAGTTCTTCAGAAGTAGTTACGAAAGGTACGTTCATAATAGAACGGTCTTTAATTGCTACTTTGTTAGAGTAGAAAGACGAGTTATCAATAAAGTCGTATAAAAGTCCCGCTTTATATTCGTTAATTTTTTGAATTTCTTTAACACCACCTAATTTTTTAAGCCATCTAAATACGAGCATTGCAATATAGGTAGGGAAACAAGGTGGAGTGTTATATAAACTGTCGTTTTTATCTTGGATAGCATAGTTAAGCATTGTAGGGCAGTAATCGCGTTGCTTGCCAAGTAAGTCTTTTTTAACAATTACGATTGTAAGACCTGCTGGCGCTATATTCTTTTGCGCGCCCGCGTAGATAAGCCCGAATTTAGATACGTCCATTTCTTCACTTAAAATGTTAGACGACATATCTGCAACGAGTGGACAGTTAGGCGTAGGAAGTTTAGTGTACCTAGTACCGAAAATCGTATTGTTGGTTGTAATGTGTAAGTAATCCGCGTCAGGCGAGTAAACTAATTTATCTACGTCTGGAATATAAGTAAAGTTTTGGTCCTTTGAAGACGCGATAATTTTTGCTTCGCCGTACTTCATTGCCTCTTCTTGCGCTTTGCCAGCGAAGTTACCAGTAACGATATAGTCTGCTTTACCCGTAGTCATAAGGTTAAGTGGAACTGCCGCGAATTGTTGCGACGCACCGCCTTGAACGAATAAAACTGAATAATCTTCAGGGATATTCATAAGTTCCCTTAAAAGAGCGTTAGCTTCGCTATTAACTTCCATATAAGGTTTATAGCGGTGGCTCATTTCGGTAATACTAATACCAGTGCCGTTAAAGTCAAGAAGTTCGCTTTGCGCTTGTTTTAAAACTTCTTCTGGTAAAGTTGATGGACCTGCTGAAAAATTGTAAACTTTCATAATTATATCTCCTATTGTTTAGGTTTTAGTTCGTTTGTTATTATTTTACGCTAAATAAGAGTTTTCCGTAAGATGGATATGGCCAACAATCTTCTGCCGTTAAGTTTTCCGCTTCGTCGGTGAAACTTCTAATTTCCGCCATACAAGGTAACACTTTGTCTTTAAAGAAGAACGCTAAATCTTTTTTGCAAGAATAGTTTTTAGTTGCTAAAAGTAAATCTTCAAGTTCTTCAGTTTTCTCGTAGATATTTTTGTTTAAAATCGATAACTTTTTAGCGATTTCAATATCCGAAGACGCGTCCGCACCGATTGATGATTTTAAGGTAATAGTACCCGCTAAACTCGTTATATACTTATTGATAGCAGGGTAGATATTGCGCTTAACCATTTCTACCATAGTTAAGCCTTCAATGTTGATAATGCGCGAATAGTTTTCGTATTCGATATGTTGTCTTGCTAAAAATTCAGTAGAAGTAAATACGTTGTGCTTTTCAAAAAGTTTAACGTTCTTTTCTCTATCGTAAGTAGCAAGAGCGTCAGGCGTAGTTCTTAAATTTTCAAGACCGCGCGCCTCGGCTTCCTTAACCCACTCAATCGAGTAGTTGTTGCCGTTAAAGATAATGCGTTTGTGTTCTTTAATAGTGCGAACCACTATATCGTGAACAGCGCTTTCAATATTTTTAGCGTTTTCAAGTTCGTCGGCAAAAATGCTTAAACTTTCGGCTACCGCCGTATTGATAACTACGTTACAATCGGCAATGGAGTCGTTTGAACCCACCATTCTAAACTCGAATTTATTACCCGTAAAGGCAAGCGGTGAAGTTCTATTCCTATCCGTAGTGTCTTTAGGAAGGTTAGGAAGAATTTTAGCGCCAAGCCCCATAGTCTTTTTATTTCTAGTATAAGGGTTGTTGTTTTCAAACGCCGTTAACGCTTCAAGTAAATCGTCGCCGAGATAAATAGAAATAATGGCAGGAGGCGCTTCGTTACTACCTAAACGGTGGTCGTTGCCCGCCGATGCTACCGACGCCCTAAATAAATCTTGATAATCGTCAGCCGCTTTGATTACCGCTGATAAGAAGATTAAGAATTGTAAGTTAGACGCAGGTGTTTTACCAGGATTGAATAAATTTTCGCCGTCATCGGTTGAAAGGGACCAGTTATTATGCTTACCGCTACCGTTTACACCAGCGAAAGGTTTTTCCGCAAGAAGACAAATAAGGCCGTGTCTATCGGCAATTTTCTTCATTAATTCCATAGTGAGTTGGTTGTTGTCGGTTGCGATATTAACGTTAGAAAATACAGGTGCAAGTTCGTGTTGCGACGGTGCAACTTCGTTGTGTTCCGTCTTTGCTAAAATGCCAAGTTTCCAAAGTTCTCTATCTAAATCTTCCATAAAAGATTTAACCCTTGGCTTAATAGCGCCGTAATAATGGTCTTCAAGTTCTTGACCTTTAGGCGGTTTTGCGCCGAAAAGCGTTCTGCCCGTATAAATTAAGTCTTCACGTTTTCTAGCCGTTTCTTTATCGATTAAGAAATATTCTTGTTCCGCGCCAACGGTAACGGTAACCGTTTTAACGGTATCGTTTCCAAGAAGTTTTAAAATTCTAACCGCTTGCTTGTTGATTGCTTCGCACGAGCGAAGAAGAGGAGTCTTTTTATCAAGCGCCTCACCGCTATACGAACAAAACGCGGTAGGAATACAAAGCGTATTGTCTTTAATAAATGCAAAAGAAGTAGGGTCCCAAGCCGTATAACCGCGCGCCTCAAAACTTGCGCGGATACCACCGTTAGGGAAGGACGACGCGTCCGATTCGCCTTTTATAAGTTCTTTACCACTGAAATCCATTATGACTTTACCGTCTTTACCCATAGAGATAAAACTGTCGTGTTTTTCGGCAGTAATACCCGTCATTGGTTGGAACCAATGCGTAAAGTGAGTTGCGCCTTTTGAGATTGCCCAATTTTTCATAGCATCGGCAACTACTTGCGCAACGGTAATATCTAAACTTTCACCTTCAAGAGCAGTTTTGTGTAAAGACTCAAAAATTTCAGGAGGTAAGGTTTTTTTCATTACTTCTTCGTTGAAAACGTTTTCAGCAAAAATTTCAGGGATAAACATTAATTAATTCTTCCTTTGATTTTATTAAATGATATTATATTGTAAAATAGCGTGTTTTGTCAAGTAAATATATAGTTTATTAGTATTTATTAACTAAAATAATAGTATAATATTTTATGAAATCTAGTAACAATGGTTGTTTTAAAGTGTTAGTAATGCTAATTTGCATACTTTTTTTAACGGTAATGGTCGTTTCTAGCAAGATTACTACCGCTAAAAATACGGCGTCTTTTAGAGTGAAAATCGTGCTTGACGCGGGGCACGGCGGTATTGACGGAGGGTGCGAGGGAAGTAGCCCTGACGCGGTAGAAAGCAAACTGAATTTACTAATCGTAAAAGAACTTGAAACGGCGCTTAAAAGCAAAGGCTTTTCGGTGTTTTTAACGCGTGAAAACGACGACGGTTTATACGGTTCAACCGAGCCTGGTTTTAAACTTCGCGACCTTCAAAAACGGGTGGAAATCGCAAGCGAAATTTCGCCTAACTTGTTTATTTCTATACACCTAAATAAGTACGTTTCTTCAAGTCGCAGGGGCGCGCAAGTTTTTTTTAAAATCGACGATAAAAACTCAAAAAATCTCGCTGCAAAAATTCAAAATTCGCTAAATTTATTGCCGGAATCCAAGCGTATGTACGACCCGCTTAAAGGCGATTATTATTTATTAAACGCGCTGAATATTCCTGCTGTAATTGTCGAGTGTGGATTTTTGTCTAACCCCGAAGAAGAAAGACTACTTTTAACTAAAGATTATCGAAAAAAACTCGCTAAATCAATAGCGGACGGAATAATTTGTTATCTAGTAAATTAAATAAAGTACTAATTTAATTAAAAACTGTTGTAAAAATCAAGTTTATGTGTTATAATATTTTGAAATTACGAGGTGGCGCGTGTTTAATCTAGACGATAAACTTGAACTTAATACGGCAAAGCAGTTAAGTCCGCTTAATCTAGCGTTTATAGGCGACGCGGTGCATACCTTGTTCGTGCGCCAACAAATGCAGTATTCTAGCGACGATAAGGTTAGCGAGTTAAACGCTAAAGTTTCTAAAGTAGTTTGCGCTAAAAACCAAGCCGAACTCATTGACAAACTTATGCCAATTTTAACGGAAGACGAAATTGCTATATTCAAGCGTGGAAGAAACACCAAAAAGGGAACGCGCGCAAAGAACGCCACCGTTCAAGAATACAATAAATCCACGGGGTTTGAGTGCGTTGTTGGTTTCTTGTATTTAACCGGTCAAACGGACAGGCTTAATTACTTGCTTAACTATAAGGAGAGTTTATGAAAATTGAAGGAAGAAACGCGGTTGCGGAACTTATTAAAACACCTAAAACCGTTGATAAAATATTAGTTCAAAACGGTCTTCGCGACAACGAGTCAAGGGAACTCGTTAAAAATTTAAGGGCGCAAGGCTATAAAGTACAATTCGTAGAAAAAGCCATAATGGATAAAGAAACGGCAACTAACCGTCACCAAGGTTTTATCGCTTTTGTTTCCGATTACAAATACTGCGAGTTTGAAGACTTACTTGACCTTGCTAGCAATAAAGAAGACGCTTTTTTCGTTATTGTTGACGGCGTTGAAGACCCTAGAAATTTAGGTAGTATCGTTAGGGTTAGCGAATGCGCTGGCGCGGACGGTGTTATCATTGGTAAACACAGATGCGCGCAAGTAAACGAAACGGTTATAAGGGTTTCGGAAGGTAGCGCGAACCATATGAAAATTTCAAGGGTAACCAACATAAACCAAGCCGTTGATAAACTCAAAGACGCCGGCGTTTGGACTTACGCTTTAGAACTCGGTGGCGAAAGCATTTATAAAACCGATTTGAAAGGCAAAATTGCAATCGTAATCGGTGGGGAAGACTCGGGCGTTAATCAATTAACTAGAAAAAAATGCGACGCTACAGTAACTATTCCTATGTACGGCAAAGTAAACTCGCTCAACGCGTCGGTTGCTTGCGGTGTTGCCGTATTCGAGGCGGTAAGGCAACGCAATAAATTATGAAAATGACTGATGAAGAATTAGTTTTAGCCTATAAACAAGGCAACGAAAACGCGTTTAATGAAATTTATTCAAGATATAAAAACTTGGTGAAGTTTTACTCGCGAAATTTATTCTTGCTGGGTGCGGATAACGACGACCTTATGCAAGAGGGGATGCTTGGTTTAATCAAGGCGGTAAACGGTTATCGCGAAGGGGAAAGTAGTTTTTTAACTTATGCGTCTACTTGTATAAAAACGAGTTTAATAACCGCGGTTAAAAAGTACGCTAGCAAAAAGTCAAGCCCCCTTAACAACAGTACGTCTTTTGAGATTTTAGATAAAATAGGGCTACTTAACCCAACTCCTGAAGACGTAGTTCTTCTTGCCGAAAACGACAAGGAACTTAAACTTAAAATATACAGTGAATTATCAAAAACCGAAATCTTGGTTTTAAACTTGTACTTGTACGGTTATAGTTATGAGGAAATTGCTAAAAACCTTAACAAAAACGTAAAGGCGGTGGATAACGCTCTTACACGCGCAAGGAAAAAGATTATAAACCGTTTGGGAGAATAAAATGTCATATTTAGCACTTTATAGGCGTTTTAGACCCGTTGATTTTGACGGAGTTATCGGTCAAGACACGGTAGTTAAAATGCTTACCAACCAAATAAAAACCGATAAAATCGGGCACGCGTACTTGTTTTGCGGAACTAGGGGTACGGGTAAAACGACTATTGCTAAAATTTTTGCAAAAGCGGTAAACTGTCTTGAACCTAAAGACGGTTCGCCTTGTGGAAAATGCGAGTCGTGTAAAGCCCTTTTAGACTCGTCGCAAATCGACGTAATCGAAATGGACGCGGCGTCGAACAACGGTGTTGACAATATTAGGGAAATTCGTGATAGCGTGCAATATTTACCCGTCAAGGTAAAGTATAAAGTTTACATTATCGACGAAGTGCATATGCTTTCTCCAGGCGCGTTTAACGCACTTTTAAAAACGCTTGAAGAACCGCCTAAACACGCGATTTTCATACTTGCAACAACCGAACCTCATAAAATTCCCGCAACGATATTATCAAGGTGTATGCGCTTTGATTTTAGGCTTGTATCGACTAGCGATATTGCTAAACTCATAAGCGGTATTTACGACGAAATTGGTAAAAAATATACCAAAGAGGCGGTAACTGCTATCGCTAAAGCGGGCGAAGGTAGTGTAAGGGACGCGTTGTCGGTTGCCGATTTATGCGTATCGGTTGGCGACGGCGAACTCACTTATCAAGACGTATCTAACGTTCTAGGCGCAAGCGGTATTACTAAAACTAGTCAACTCGTTTCAAGCGTGTTCAAAGGTGAGGTTGGCGCCGTTTTATCAATGGTAGAAGAAATTTCTACGCTCGGCAAAAGCATAGGCGTAGTGTTTAAGGATATTATCGGGTACTTAAGGGATATTTTCGTAGTAAAAACTTGCAAGAACGCTAAAGAGATTTTAGCCCTTCCCGAAGATACTTTTGAAATGCTTGTTTCTAGCGCTAAACTCGTTGACGAACATAGAATTTTAAGAACGCTTGAAATTATGTCAAGCACGGAAAACTCACTCCGTTTTTCAACTCAACCGCGCTCGGTTTTAGAAACTGCGCTTATAAAATCTTCAATGCCTGAAATCGATTATAATATCGACGCGTTGATTGCTAGAATTAGCAGTTTAGAAAAACAAATTGAAGATTTAAAATTAAACGGAATAAAGATAGAACAAAAACCCGTTATCGTAGAAAAAACGGTAGAAATTCAAAAACCCGTAATCGAAAAAAAGGTGGAAAAGGTAGAAGTAATTGACGACTATATTCCAGAACCTCCGCCAATCGAAACGGAAGAAATTATAGGTTTACCTACAACGCCTACCAAACCTACGGTAGAAAATAAACCGCAAGAAATCAATATGTCTAACTTCGTAGAAGTTAAAGATGCGGTTATCGACGAAAATACCTTTAAAAAGGCAACCGCCGTTAGACCTAACGCGGAAGGTAAAAGGGTTTGGGGAACGGTTGTTAGAAGACTTCGCACTATGCCGGGTAAAACAATTTTATGGGTTGCTTGTCAAGAAATGCAAGCGGAACTTAACGGACAAGAACTCTGTTTACTCGTCGATGGTGAAACCGAACTCAACTTACTTAAAAAAGACGAAAATTTACAAACCATACAATCACTTGTAAACGAAATTGGCGCGTACAAGGTTGTAATCAAAGAAAAATCAACGATAGCAAATGAAGTGCCTATCGAACAGCAGTTAAAATCGCTATTCGGCGACACTTTGAAAACTAAAAATTAAAGGCTATATTATAGTTAAAAGGAGAATATTATGGCAGGATTTAGAGGTGGCTACGGCGGTGGCTTTGGCGGCGGAAACCAAATGCAACAACTTATGAAACAAGCGCAAAAAATGCAACAAGAAATGCAAAAGGCGCAAGAAGAACTTGAAGATGCTGAAATTATTGGTTCATCGGGTAGCGGTATGGTAACCGTTACAATGAACGGTAAAAAAGATATTACGGCAATTTCTATCAATCCAGACGTCGTTGACGTGGACGATATTGAAATGCTTGAAGACCTTATCGTAGCCGCTATTAACGACGGTTATAGCAAGGCGGAAAAATTATCTAAAGATAAATTAGGACCTTTAGGTGGCGGAGCAGGATTATTCTAAAATGGGAATTTTTATCGAACCGATAGGAAAACTTATCAACGCTTTTACAAAACTTCCGGGCGTAGGTACTAAAACCGCGCAACGTTTCGCGTATGAAATTATCAATATGACTGAAGAAGAGGCGCTAGCCTTTGCCGAAACCGTTGCCGATTGCAAAAAGAAAATTCATTTTTGCAAGATTTGCGGTAACTACACCGATAAGGACGTTTGTGAAATTTGTTCTACAAGACAAAGCGACGTTATTTGCGTTGTAAAAGAACCTAAAGATATTATTGCAGTGGAAAAGATGCACGAGTTTAAAGGGGTGTATCACGTTTTGCACGGAACTTTAAAGCCAACCGATAACGTTGGGCCTAAAGATATTGCAATCGACGGTTTAAAAGACCGTATTAACCAAGGCAACGTTAAAGAAGTAATTATTGCAACTAACCCCGATTACGACGGCGAGATTACCGCAATGTATATTTCTTCAATCGTAAAACCTATGGGCGTAAAGGTTACAAGGCTTGCCCACGGTATGCCTATCGGTAGCGATATTGAGTATACCGATGAAATTACTTTAATGCGCGCCTTTGCCGATAGGAAGGAACTATAATGCTTGAGCGTATAGACAAAGCCTTTTCTTCGTGTGGGATTTCTTCAAGGTCGGAGTGTTTAACACTTATCAAAAAGGGTAAAGTAACCGTAAACGGCGAAAGGGTAAAAACTCCGTCTTTAAAAGTTGATATCGAAAAGGACGATATTAGGCTAAACGATGAAAAATTAACCTTAAAAAAATTCGTTTACATAATGCTACATAAACCTTTAGGGGTTGTTAGCAGTACCGATGAAGGCGAACAAACTACCGTTATAGATATTATTCCCGACAGTATGAAACGCGACGGATTGTTTCCTTGCGGTAGGCTTGATAAAGACACGCTTGGGCTTGTAATTTTAACTAACGACGGTCAGTCTGCGCATCGTAGGTTAGCGCCTAAAACTCACGCGGAAAAAGAATATATTTTCAAAACTGCGGAAGTGGTAACTGAACAAGACCTTTTAAAAATAGAAAAAGGCGTAACCTTAAAAGACGGCTACGTTACTATGCCTTGCAAGGTAAAACTTACAAGCGAAAGGGAAGGCGTTATTACTTTAGTTGAAGGTAAGTATCACGAAATTAAACGAATTTTCGGCAGTTTAGGTAATAAAATTACCTACCTTAAAAGAATTTCGTTTGCGGGTATTTATTTAGACCAAGATTTAAAAGAAGGCGAGTGCCGTTATTTAACCCAAACTGAAGAAGAATTATTTACAAAATAAAAAACGCGTTTTCCGTTTAAGGAAACGCGTTTTTGTTATTCGCAAACTATAATTTCAGGTAATTGATTTTTAGGAATATCAACTTCTTTAGATAAGTCTTTATCCGTAATTAAAATATCTACGTCTTTAACGTTTGTAAGTTTAAACGTCGTAGCAAAACCGAATTTAGAACTGTCGCATAAAAGCACCGATTTATTCGCGTTTTTAATCATTACGCGCCTAACTTCGTTTTCTTCATCGGAAATATCGTAGCAGTTGCCGTTTCTATCAATGCACATAGCCGAAAAGAAACAAACGTCCGCGTGTATTTTATCAATAAATTTAATAGCGTTTAAGCCTACTAGCGCCGATGAGTTTTCACCGCAAACTTTACCGCCCGTAGAATACGCGTTAAGGTGCATACTAGCAAGGGTAGAAAGTGTGTCAACACCGTTAGTAACGACGGTTAAATTGTTAAACTCCGCCAAATACTGCGCTATGTAATGCGCCGACGTAGACGCGTCTAAAAATACCGTATAGCCGTCTTTTATTAGTTTTAACGCCTCGAAAGTGATTTTCTTTTTTTCGGTACTGTTTTCCGTTTTACGAATATCAAAAGCGGGCATAAAGTGTTTAGAATCGTTTAAAAACGCCTTTCCGTATGAGCGCGTTACTACGCCCGCGTCTTGAAGCGCGGTTAATTTTCTTCTAACGGTAGATTCGCTAACGTAAATTTTACTTGCTATTTCTTCAACCGAAAGTGGGGATTTTTCTTTTAATAAATTAACGATAATCGTTCCTAAATTCTTATTCATACTGTTATTTTAGCACACTTTACTGTTATTTTCAAGTCCTAGTCCAAAATCTTTGCAATAATTTAAAAAAAATAGTATAATCGTTATATGAAAACATTTAAAGCCGATAAACAAATAAAACTTAATAAATTTTTACTTGAAAGATATAACGGCGATTTGTCTTATTCCGTTTTTCAAAAACTTTTAAGAAATAAGGACATAAAAGTTAATGGAAAACGCGTTAATAAAGACTTAACTTTATCTAGTGGCGACGTTATCGACGTTTATTACGACGGCGCTAAAAAGCAACTTGATTTAAAAGTTTTATTTAACGAAAACGGCGTGCTAGTTTTGGATAAGCCTTGCGGTATTACTTCTATTGATTTTGAAACTCAAGTTAAAACCATTTACGATAGCGCGGTTTTAGTTCATAGGCTTGATAGAAACACGTCGGGGATTTTACTTTTTGCCCTTAACTCTCAAGCGGAAGAAGAATTGCTTAAATGTTTTAAAAACCGTTCTATACGCAAGTTTTATACTGCCGAAGTGTACGGCAAAGTCGAAAAAGATAGCGACGTTTTAACAGCGTATTTAGTAAAGGATAGCGATAATAGTTTGGTTAAAATTTACGATACCGAAGTCAAGGATAGCGCCCTTATAAAAACGGGTTACCAAGTCGTTGAAAGGCGTGAAAAATCAACTGTTTTGTCGGTGGAATTGTTTACTGGTAAAACCCATCAAATTAGGGCGCATTTAGCGCATATAGGTCACTTTATTATAGGTGACGGCAAGTACGGTAAAAACGCTATCAACGAAACTTTTAAAGCAAAAACTCAACGCCTTACCGCATCAAAAGTGATATTTAACTTTGATAAATCAAGCCCGCTTTATAAACTAAACGGCAAAACTGTTGAACTTGATAGAAAACCATTTTAGTTAAACGATATGCAAAACAAGTTTTGCACGATATGCGCTAACGCGCGCGATATGCAACTAGTAGTTGCAAGATATCAACAAAGCAAGTTTGTTGGTTTATGTAATTTTTTATTATATAATAACTAATAACCACAACCATTTTGCAAAGCAAAATGATATCGTTTGCCGTAAGGCGAATATCGATTTTTGCACAGCAAAAAATATCGACACGAAGTGATATAGTTAAAAAAGGATAACGAAATTTTTCGTTATCCTTTTTTGTTATTTTACTATTAATTCTTCGTGGTTGTTAGGGTTAACGATTATCGTTTTATAATCGGTATAAAAAACGCTACCGGGTTTTGCTTTAGGCGGTTTTTTAACGTGTTTTTTAAAGGTGTAGTCAACTTCAATTTTACTGCCGTTTTTTGCCTCGCTGTGTGACGCGCAAATTTCCGCGCAAGTTAAAATTATCGTGTCGGGAACTTGTTTGCCTTTCGTTTCTATCATTACGAAAGAGGAGTGGTAGTTTTTAACGTGTAACCAAATATCAAGCCTTTCCGCGTTTTCTAAAAGTTCATCGTTTTGTAGGTTGTTTCTACCCATTTTAACGTTGAAATCGCCAACTTTATACAAAGTATAACCGTTGTGTTTTTTAACTTGTTTTTTGCGCTTATTAGGCGCGTTATCGCGCATTAAACCAGCAATTATAAGTTCGTCTTCAACGTCTTTAAAGTCGGTAAGTTTGCTAGATAGAAGTCGGAGGCCAAGCGGTCTTAGGAAGA
>JAZURK010000011.1:0-3927 GCA_045606165.1 Christensenellaceae bacterium | reverse complement strand
TAATTTATTTACGAGTTCATTTACTTTTTCTCTCTTACCGAAATCAGAATATAAACTTATAGCATTGCAAAGCGCAATTAAGTCGTTTGGATTAACAGTAATTGCCTCTTCTATACAATTTATAGACTTTTCAATATCTTCATTGAAGAAATAACACAAAGACTTTTGCACGAGCGCATCAGCATAAAAGCGAGATTGTGGCGGAATAACGTCAAGTATTTCAATGGCTTTAGTAAACTCTTTTTCCTTGATTAAATCGGCGCTTTTATTGATAGTTTTTGTAAAGTCAGCAATCTCGTAAGGATATGCAATATAATAATTGTGTTTATCGTCGTAAAGTTCATCGAAAAACTCCGCGCCCACGTCGTTATACTCGTAAATAGTTTTATCTTTACTATTTAACTGCTCTTTAAAATAATAGCCGGCAATAGATTTCTCTTCAAACCTAAAATAACACGCGCCCAAAGCATTGTAAGCCCTAACGCGTTGTTTTTCACTGCAAACGCTTAAGTATTTAAACCAATTCTCTATACTTTCTTCATATAGCCCCATTTTGTAATAAACGGTAGCGAAATCTGCGTACGTTTGAGTATCGTATCCGTAAATATCCGTCATTTTATACAAAAGACTTAACGCGCCAAGCAAATCGTTATTTTTTAATTTTTTATTATAAAGTTTTTCAATAGCGTTTAAATAATATTCTTTTTCGTAAATTTTAGTCATTATTACTCTCGCTAAAAAGCGCGTCTACGTCTTCTTTTAAGTATAAGTATTTTTTATCACAATATTGACAATTTACTTCAATTTTGCCGTTTTCTTTAATAATATCGTCAAGTTCCGCTTTTCCAAGCGAAATCATTACGCTATCAATATAATCTTTAGAGCAGTTGCATTTATATACCGCATCTCGTTTAGTAAAAGAGTATTCGCTAAAATCCCTATCAATTATACCTTTAGCGCCTAATGACGCCATTTGAGAACTAATATCGGTATATTTAGAAACCAACTCTTCGGCTTTAGCAATCGTTTCGTCATCGCAACCCGGTAACGTTTGAATAACGATACCGCCCGCGCCGATACAAACACCCGCACCACTAACCTTTACGCCGAGCGCCATTGCCGTTGGTTCTTGCTCGGAAATAGCGTAATAATAAGAAAAATCTTCTGCGATTTCGCCACTAACGATTTCACAAGTGCCAACGTAAGGGTCTTTAAGTCCCGTACTTCTAACAACAGTCATACTGCCTTTACCTATGCAACCAGCAACATCTAACTTACCGTTAGGCTTTAACGGTAATTCAGCGCTAGGATTATCTATATATCCCCTAATATTCAAATTGCTGTCTGCGCTAACGATAACGTGTCCACCAACGCCGTTACCCGAAATGGTAACGGACATTTTGTCACAGTCGTTTTTGAAATTAGAAGACATAAAAACAGTAGCAGTCATAGTTCTACCTAGGGCTGCCGCTGTAAGTGGTGTTAAATTGTGATAACGTATGGCGGAATTTACTATATCCGTACTTTCAATTACGGAAAGTGAAATTTTACCGTCAAAAATTAATGTTTTATAAATTGCACCCATAATTATTTCTTTGCTATAAACAATAGCCTTTCTTCGTTTTCGGCTTTAGTTTCGCCGTTCTTGTTTAATATTTTAATATCTTTAAAGCCCGCGTCGTTTAAAGCGGATAACACTTGATTTTCAGTATGTATATACTGCGTTTGTTCTTCGTTATACCTTAAGTATTTATCGCCTTGTTTTTCAAAAAAGGAAATATTAATATCAACTTTTTGCTCGTTTTCGTTAAGTTCGTTAAACCAAATATACGAAAGTTCTTCGCTATTATCGCCGTAAACGTTATTTCCTAGTACGTTTTTAAGTTTATATTCGCTTGAAATATCAAAAATTAGCGTTCCGCCGTTTAGTAGATTTTTGTAAAAACTTTTAAAAGTTTTAAGTAAATCCTTTTGCGGAATATAGTTAATTCCGTCGTTTATACAAGTAATAAAACCTACTTTTTCAAAGCATTTTAAGGTTCTTATATCACCTTTAAGATATTGAATATTAAGTTTGAGTTTGTTATTATATTGAATTGCTTTTTCAAGCATATCTTCACTGATATCTACGCCGTAAACGGATAAACCTTTAGCCCTTAACTTTCTAGTAAACAATCCACTTCCGCAAGCGCAATCAACGCCAGATTTATAAGCGGTGTTTTTAATGGTTATATCAGCAAGTTGGTTAAGCCATAAATCATAGTCGGTATCGTTGATAATTTCATCATAAAAGCGAGATAGCGTAAAATACTCTTTAATAGGCATTATTTTTTATCCTCATCCTTCATAAATTCGTCAATATCAGTAGAGGAAACTTCATTTTTATGCTCTTCTTCGTATTTTTTACTGTCTTCAATCATACGCTTTTTACTTTCTTCAAGCCTAACAAGGTCCGCCCTAGTAAACATAGTAGGAAGTTCGGTAATTTCAACGTCGTAGTCGGTAACTGGTTTAATAGCGCGATTGAGTTTAGATTTTTTATAAACGAATTCTTCAGGTTCGTTAATAACGTCTTTCTTGTAGATACCCCTATATTTTTTAGCGCCGGCAATCTTATCGTTTAAGAACTCGTCAAACGCCCATTGAGAATAGTTTGTCCACACCAAAGCAAAAAATGAAAGACCTACTAACACTATTGCAATAATACCAAAAGCAAAGAATATGCTTGTGATTTCAAAAAGCAAAAGTAAAAGTGTACTTGCTGATAACGCAATGAAAAACACGTTAAGTGGAAGTAAACCAATCGTAAAAATAAACGCGTTTCTTAAAAGTTTAGTAAATCTTAATTCGTATGTTACGCCTAAAGTAAGCGTAAATAAATATACCGCAGTAAAAAATACGATAAATACGTAAGAAATGACTTTACTAATAGAGAAAAACACCGTAGTTGACGGGTCGTTAGCAATTTGTAGATTAACAAAGTCGATTGACAAAACAGTAATTGTTAAAATCAAAACGTAAGAAAGCGTAGAGCAAAGCACGGTTTTATAGTTCTTTTTTACGCCTACCCAGAAATCAGATGCAACGAATACGCCTTCAGTCCAAACAAGATTTCTCATAACGTAGAAACCGCCCGAAATACCAATAGACGCAATAAACGCTACTACGAATAATGCAATAAACGTAACGATATCGGTATTTAAAACGATACCTTCAGCCAAACCCGTAATAAACGGATATGCTGGATAACCAATGCCGATATTTTGCGCAAAAGGCGCAGCCAACGCTTGACCAGAAATTAAGCCTGTTCTTAAATATAAAACCGCAAAAATAGGCAAAATAAAAAGCAACATTAAAAAGTTGATTTTAATAATTTTACCGATATTTGTTCTAAACAAATCAAAACCAAGCGACCAGCGGTTTGTTGGAAGTGTTTTTCTAGCGTAGTCTTCCGACCTTTCTGGACCTTCTATAAGTCTTGAAAATATACCCTTTTTACCTTTAGCCATAATAACCTCGCGTAATAAATTATATATACATAATAAACTATATTTATAAATTTATCAATCAAAAATGAGGACTTTCTTAAATTTTTAACTTGTTTTCAAGAATTTATCATTTTACTAAAACAAAAAAAACAAGTCGCACAAAATCGTGCGACTTTTAGTGGAGCGGGAAACGAGAATATTCGAAAACAAAGTTTTCTCATGTGGTCGCAACTAAACAATTTAATTTTACTTAACTACCACTGCGACCGCACGAACTCTTCTCGTCCTCGTCTCGTTTTAAGCAAAGAAAAAGTCGCACGATTTTGTGCGACTTTATTAGTGGAGCGGGAAACGAGACTCGGACTCGCGACACCTGCCTTGGCAAGGCAGTGCTCTACCACTGAGCTACTCCCGCATATATGGTGGGAATTACAGGGCT
>JAZURK010000010.1:0-4486 GCA_045606165.1 Christensenellaceae bacterium | reverse complement strand
GTCTTAACCGCTTGACCATGAGGCCGTCACGAATATATTAGTTTCATAACTTTATTGCTATTTGATAATACCATATTTAAAAAATATTTGCAAACGTTTTTATTAATGGTTTTAAATTTTTTAAGTGAAAAACTTGTTTATTGACCTTATTTATGGTAAAATATAATAGTAATATTTTTTAGTAAAATAAGGATGCTTTTATGGTTAACGAAATTTTAGCAAAACTTAATGAATCTCAAATAAAACCCGTTCTTGCTACCGAAGGCGCGGTACTTGTTATTGCGGGCGCAGGCAGTGGTAAAACTAGGGTTTTAACTAATAGAATTGCATACCTTATAAAAGAAAAAGGCGTTAAACCGTCGGAGATTTTAGCAATTACCTTTACTAATAAAGCTGCCGACGAAATGAAAGTTAGGCTTGAAAATTTAGTGGGTTCGCTTGACGGTATGTGGGCGTCTACAATCCACTCTATGTGCGTAAAAATATTACGTAGTAATATCGAGCACCTTGGGTTTGAAAAAAACTTTTCTATCTATAACGAAGAAGATAAAGAAAAGGCTATAAAACGTATTATCGTTGAAATGGAGTTAGAACCCGACAAATACTTAAAACTTGCTAAATCGGAGATTTCTTGGGCAAAAAACGAAGATTTATCCCCAAGGGAGTATAAAGAAAGTAAATCGCACGCGTCTAACGTTGGCGTGATTACCGAAATTTACTCTAAATATAATCAAATTCTCAAAAACTCCAACTCGCTTGACTTTGACGACTTGCTTGTTAAAACTTTACATCTTCTTATGGAAAATAATGAAGTTGCTGAATATTATCAACGTAAATTCAAATACGTTCATATCGACGAGTTTCAAGATACCAACGTCGTTCAGTATAAAATCGCAAGAATTTTAACGGCGTATTACGGCAATATCTTCGTGGTAGGCGACGACGACCAAAGTATTTACGGCTGGCGTGGCGCTAAAATTTCTAACATTTTAAACTTTGAAGACGATTTTAGTGGCGCTAAAGTGTTCAAACTTGAACAAAATTACCGTTCTACTAAAAATATTTTAAACGTAGCAAACCTTGTTATCAAAAACAACGAAATGCGTAAAGATAAAACGCTTTGGACTGATAATGATATGGGCGACAAGGTAGAACTTTTTACCGCTATGGAAGAAAGTGATGAGGCGGAGTACGTTGCAACGCAAATTAAAAGGTCTATAAACCAAGGTAAAAGGGCTAAAGATTTTGCCATTTTAATGCGTATAAACGCGTTGTCTCGAGCATACGAACAAGAACTTTTAAAATATAGTATACCTTATAAAGTTTACGGTGGCTTTAAGTTCTTTGACCGTAAAGAAATTAAGGATTTAACGGCGTATTTAAGGGTAATATCCAACCCACTTGACAACGAGGCGGTACTTCGTATAATAAACGTTCCTAGGCGTGGTATCGGCGATAAAACGGTAGAAACTCTTTTATTAAAGGCGCAAGATGAAGAAATTTCCGTTTTCGACGCTATTATGGATGCGGATAATTTAGCACTTTCTTCAGGAGCGCTATCAAGAATTAAAGAATTTAAAAAACTCTTATACGATTTAATTATCGAAAGTGGAGAAAAAACTATTTCCGAAACCATTAAAAACGTAATAACTAAAACGGCGTTTTTATCTCAATTTGATACGGACACCGAAGAGAATTTAGATAAAAAAATGAACGTTAACGAACTTATTAACTCTGCAAGCGAGTTCGAAAAGCGTAACCCAACCTTAACTTTAAGTGATTATTTAAGTTCTATAACTTTAAGTTCGGATACCGACGAAATGGATGAAGGGAATTTCGTTACCATTGCAACTATCCACTCGGTTAAGGGTTTAGAGTTTGAAAACGTTTTCGTTGTGGGACTTGACGAAACGATTTTTCCTATATCTAGGGCGGTTAATAGTCCCGAAGAACTTGAAGAAGAGCGTAGGCTTTTATACGTTGCAATCACAAGGGCTAAAAACACTTTGAAACTTACAAGGGCTAGAAGTAGATTTTTATACGGAAGTAGAAGTTTGACGGCTGAAAGTAGGTTTTTAAAGGAAATTAAGCCACTTTTAAAGACTGAAGAAGAAACGCCTAAATATTCTTATCAAAATCGCAATAATAGTGGCTATGGTGGATATAATAGATATCAAAAGCAAGATGATTTCGGTTACTTCCCAGACGAGCCGTCTAATAGCGGTTACGCGGGCAAAACTAAAAGTTTTTCGTCGGGCTACAATTTAAACAAGCCGAAAACTTTAACTTCTTCGTCTGGCAATAAGTATCAAACGGGAATGAAAGTTTCTCATAGAAAGTTTGGTATAGGTACGGTTATTGCCGTTAAAAACGACGGTAAGTTTATAGACGTTGCCTTCCAAAATTTAGGTATAAAAACTTTAGCGGCAGAAATAGCGCCACTAGAGATTGTGAAATAAAAAATTAATTTAACGGGTGTTTATATGGGTAGAATGGAAGACCTTGTAAAACAACTTAATATCTACGCGCACGAGTATTACGTTCTAGATAATCCAACGGTAAGCGACGGTGAGTACGATAAACTTTACGATGAACTTTTAGCGCTTGAAAAAGCGGAAAATAGGGTGCTTTTTAACTCGCCAACTAAAAGGGTTGGTGGCGAGCCTATTTCTTCATTTAAAAAACACGAGCATTTAAGTAGGCTTTATAGTTTAGATAAAAGCCTTACGATTGATGAGTTAGCGTCGTTTACAAAGCGTGCTGAAAGCGTTAAAAATCAACCTGTAAAATACACCGTTGAGTATAAGTACGACGGATTAACCATTTGTTTAACGTATAGTGGCGGTAAGTTCGTAAGGGCAACTACAAGGGGTAACGGTATCGTTGGCGAAGACGTAACCGAACAAGTTAAAACGATAAAAACCTTTCCTTTCGAGATTGATTATAAGGGCGTTTTAGAAGTTCAAGGCGAAGCGGTTATTAAACTTTCTAACCTTAAAAAATACAACGAAACGGCTACTGAAATTTTGAAAAACGCGCGCAATGCAGTTGCCGGCGCGATTAGAAATTTAGACCCTAAAGAAACTGAAAAACGAAGATGCGAAATCTTGTTTTATAACGTTAACTATATGTCGGAAGGCGGGTTGAAATCTCAAGAAGAATGCTTTGAGTTTTTAAAGAAAAACGGCTTTAAAGTTTACGGATTTTTAAGGACTGCAAACTCTCTTAATGAAATTGAAAAAATTATTAAAATCATCGATAACGAGCGAAAATATATAGATTATTTGACTGACGGTGTGGTTATAAAAGTCAACGATTATAGCCTTCGTGAAGAACTTGGTTATACAGAAAAATTTCCGCGCTACGCTATGGCGTTTAAGTTCGAGGCGGAAGAAACTACTACGCTACTAACTGACGTTGTTTGGCAAGTTGGAAGAACGGGTAAACTTACTCCGCTTGGGCTTGTTGAACCCGTTGATTTGGCAGGGGCAACCGTTAAAAAAGCAACGCTTAACAACTACGGCGATATACTCCGCAAAAAAGTAAAAATCGGCGCAAGGGTGCTTATTAGAAGAAGTAACGAAGTTATCCCTGAAATTTTAGGCGCAACGGATTATTTGCCAACGGCAACCGACGTTGAAAAACCAACCGAGTGTCCTTATTGTCACACTCGTTTAATAGAAGACGGCGCAAATATTTTTTGCCCTAACGAAGATTGTAAACCTAGGGTGGTTGGCTCACTTGTAAACTTTGCTAGTAAAGACGCTATGAATATCGACGGTTTTTCGGAAATGACGGCAGGGCAATTATACGATGAACTAGGCGTTAAAAAGTTTAGTGACTTGTATTCGCTCGACATAGAAAAAATTAAAACCCTTGAAGGCTTTAAAGAAAAGAAAACCGAAAATTTACTTACCGCTATTGAAAATTCTAAAAAGGTAAAACTTTCCGCTTTTATTTTAGCGCTTGGTATAGACGGCATAGGTAAAAAGACGGCTAAAGATTTATCTAAATATTTCGGTAATCTAAATGCAATAATCAATGCGACGTCTATGGAACTTTTAGCGCTCCGCGATTTTGGTGAGATTACTGCTTTAAACGTTTATAATTACTTCCAAAACTCAAGCAATATTGAAGAAATAAACCGCCTTATCTCGCTTGGCGTAATTATTGAAGAGGACGCTAAAAAGGTAGGTGATACCTTTGCAGGGCAAAAAGTTGTTTTAACGGGAACTTTAACTTCGTTTAAGCGTCAAGAGGCGTCAAGTATTATTGAAAATCTCGGTGGAGAAATTATGAGTTCCGTTTCTAAACTTACAACGCTTGTTATAGCGGGGGAAGACGCTGGCTCTAAACTTCAAAAAGCCAAGGCTTTAGGTGTAAAAATTATTGACGAAAATGAGTTTAAATTAATGATTAACACTTGATATTAACATAAAAATATGTTAAACTATACAAGTAGGAGAAGTTTTATGAAAAGTATGAC
>JAZURK010000009.1:0-3806 GCA_045606165.1 Christensenellaceae bacterium | reverse complement strand
ACCGCTTGGCCTCCGACTTCGGTATACCGTAAACTTCATTTACGGGGATATACCTTGACGCTACGTTGCCTTCTTCTTCGTTTCTTTGTAATCCAAACGAGCCGTGGTCGTCAAGTGGCCAACCACCAAAAGCAACTTGGTCGTCAAAGCGTCCGCCCGATAAAATATCACTTTCAGTCAACATATATTCGCCTTCGTAGCGAATACTCTCACGCTTGCCAGGTAAAAAACCAACCCACTCTAAATCCCAATTATCCATACCGTGGTCGCCGTGGTTTTTAATATGGTCCCACACGCCGTAAATTGATTTTAAAAGTTCATCGCGAACGGCGTTTAGTTCACTCATATCTTTTGCCCTACCGCCAAGTTCTACCCACCATAAATTATCCCCGCTAGTTGACGGAATATGGTTTCTTTTAAGCATAAACTTACTATCTTTTATCGCAATATCAAAATCTTCGTCACTTAAATATTTATTCGCAAACGACGGAGCAACGAATTTAACTTTTTTGTCAGTTTCTCTAGCGGCAAGAATAATAGACATCCCCATACCGTAACTATCTTCTTGCACGCGCGCTAAAGTTTCGTTAAATTCTTTAACGCTTTCTCTACCTTTACGGTGATTAGCGCCCGTTAACGGCGCAAGAATACTATCACCCGACGAGTCGCAAAAATATTTGGCTTTGATTATATATTTAGTGTACGAAAAAGTATTCCAACAAGTAATTTCAGTTATTTTATCGCCGTCCGTTTTAGCGTCGTAGCAAGACGTGTTAAGAAGTAAAGTTATATTTTCGTGTTCCTTAACCATACCGTATAAAGTCGCATCGTTAACGGTAGACGTTAAGTTCGGGTTATAGTGGATATTTTTTTCTTCAAACTCCGAAATGAGCCCCGTTTCTCTATCAAACGTGCCTTTAGCGCCACGAACCCACATACGAACTTCGCTTGACGCATTACCGCCAAGCATAGGTCTATCTTGAACGAGTACAACTTTCGCGCCGTGCCTTGCCGATGCTATTGCCGAAAAAGTACCCGATAAACCACCACCGATAACGCAAACGTCAGTTTCGATTGTAATTAAAGGAAGTTTTGTTGATTTTTGCATAATTTACCTACCTTAAAGTAAAGTATAGGATTTTAAAAAAATTTTGTAAAGAATAATCATAGTTTAATTATATACTTGACAAAATAATCAATTTTTGATTATTATAGTGATAATAATGATTATTTAAGGATTAAAAATTATGCCTATTTATGAAAGAGAAGAAGAATATATTAAACTTTTATCGGTATCTAATTACACGGTAAAAAGCCTATCTAAAAAGTTATTCATTAGCGAGCCTACCGTTAGGCGTGATATAAACGCTATGAAACAAAAGGGACTTATTGAATCAAGGCGTGGGGTTATAAGTTTAAAAATCAACTCTCCCGATTCTCGTATACCCGTTAGCGTAAGGGACGTTGAACGCGTTGCCGAAAAGGACGCCATTGCCAAAATTGCCGTATCTCATATAAAAGACGGTCAAACGATAATACTTGATTCATCTACAACCGCGCTTGCAATAGCGCCGTATCTTTTGCCGTTTAGAGATATTTTAGTGATAACAAACGGTATAAAAACTGCGTACACCTTGCTTAATATGAATATAAAAACTATCGTTATTGGCGGTATGGTTACGCCAAAGTCTTATTCGTGCTTGAGCGTTGACGCCGAAAAGGAATTAAGTAGATACAACGCGGATATTTGCTTTTTCTCCGCGCGCGGTATTAACGAAAAAGGAATTATTACCGATAACTCTATCGAAGGAAATGCAATAAGAAAGGTTATGATTAAAAATTCTAATGAAAGTTATTTGCTTATAGATAGTAGCAAGGTAGGCAAAACTTTATTTAACACCCTTTGCACCGTGAAAGACGTAACCGCCGTTATTTGCGATAAAGATTTATCTAACTATTTTGAAGAATAAAAAGCACCCCTTGACTCGTGTCAAGGGGTACGTTTTACGCAATTTTCTTAATGAATTTCACTTTCAGTATAAAATTGTATTTTTTTCTCATCCTTTAACTGAATTTTTCTTAACATTATAATACCTATAACAGCAAAAACAACAGCGCAAATTAACCAAGTTATCGGATAAACGATATAATACGTTTCTAGCGTTGGATTAAGTGGGAAAATCGTATAAAGCCAAACAAGCCTTAAAATAAGGGTAAAGAATAAACTTCCTACCATTGATAAAATAGGTTTTTTTATCGCTTTTAGTAAGTTAGAGAAAAGCGTCATTGCGCCACCAATGAATTGCGTGGTTGACATTATTCGCATACGCCTTATAGCGCAAGCGATAACTTCGTTTGAGTCGCTCATAAGTCCGCAAAGCGTTGGGCTAAATAGGTAAGCAAGCGAACCTAATATAAAACCGAAAGTCATTATAAAGAATAAACCAACCCACAAGGTTTTCCATACGCGTTTGTATTTTTTTGCGCCGAGATTTTGACTGATAAAAGTGAGCACACCCGCATTGAAACCAGATAACGTATTTGCCAATATATCATCGTACTGATGAGCCACCGTATTACCTGAAACTGCAATATCGCCAAACTTATTAAAGGTTGATGAAAACAACACGTTTGAGATAGAAAATAGGCTTGTTTGCACCGCTGCAGGCAACCCTAAATATATAATCTCTTTAACTTCTTGCCCGTAAAAGCGAAAGTGTTTCTTTTCAAATCGTATTATATCGTCAGTACCCGTAATGGCTTTTATTGATAAAATAGCGGTAATACCATTAGAAACAATAGTTGCTATGGCAACTCCCGCTACGTCTAAATTTAACACAACGATAAAAAAGATATTTAAAACCACGTTTACTAACCCGCCGATGATTAAGAAAAAAAGCGGACGCACGGTTTCACCTTTGGCCCGCATAACCGCAGCGCTAAAAGTGTATAGTAATATAAGTGGCATACCTAAAAAATAAACTTTAACGTAAGTTATTGCCTTGTCAATAAGATTATCTGGGCAGTTCATCCACGTTAAAAAAGTCCTTGCGCCGATAAGCATTAATACACTTAAAAATATACCGGCAAAAATACTACAAAAAAATGAAGTTCCTACGTACTTGCAAGCCCTATCCGTGTTTTGTTCGCCAACTGCCCTTGCTATTAAAATGTTAGCGCCGACTGAAATACCCGTAAAAAAGTTTGCAAACAGATTTATAAGCGCTGTAGTTGCGCCAACCGCACCAACCGAATAGTCATCAGAAAATATACCTAAAATCGCTATATCCGTTGCGTGAAAAACCGTTTTTAGCACGTAAAATAAAGTTACCGGCAAAGCAAACGATAATAAGTTTTTTACTATCGGGCCGTTTATCATATCAACGTTGTGCGATTTTACCATACTTTCTCCCTTTTTGATTTTTTTATTTTTGGCGATAGAACCAACCACTTATAAATAATGAACTTATTTTTTTTAAAAGTCAAACGTTTATTGGGTGATAAGAAAAAATAAAGCGTAGTGATAAAAATTTATCACTACGCCGTTTGCTATTAGCGTTTTGCGGTAAAAAGCATAAAGCCTAGGTTAAAAAAGAAACTGTCTTCGTGGAATTTTTCTTCAAATCTTTCGTAATTGTCTTTATACCATTTATAGTCGATTTCTATAGAAAAGAATAGATACAATGCGGATATTTGCTTTTTCCCGCAAGCGACATCAACGAAAAAGGAATTATTACCGATAACTCTAATGAAAGTTATTTGCCTATAGATAGCAGAAAAGTGGGTAAAACCTTGTTTATCACCCC
>JAZURK010000008.1:0-3423 GCA_045606165.1 Christensenellaceae bacterium | reverse complement strand
GCCTTGTCTTGCTAGCGTTTGATTAGCCCTTTAGGTAAAAGGTCAACCGCAAATGAAACGTGGCAGAGTACTTGCGTTACTGCTTTATTTGTGCGACTACAATGACCAAAAAGGTCTATTGTATCCGCCCAAACTCGCGAGCCTTGTCTTGCTTGTGTTTGATTAGCCCTTTAGGTAAAAGGTCAACCGCAAATGAAACGTGGAGTTTACGTTTTTTAAATTAAATAATAAAAACACTTGGATTTAATCCAAGTGTTTTTTTTGTATATAAAAACGGTGCTTACGTTTTGTAAGCACCGTTTAAGTTAGTTTTATTCTGGCTTATCTTCAGTAGATTCGCTAGTAGTTTCAGTAGTTTCTTCAATAACTTCTTCAGTTGGTTCAGTAGTTTCTTCTACTGGTGTTTCATCTGTAACTTCTTCAGTAGTTTCTTCAATAACTTCTTCAGTTACTTCAGTTTCTACTTCTTCGTTGATAGATTGTGCTTCTTCGTAGTTGTATTCTTCTTTATCGTCGGCAAGTGTTATTTCTTTTTTCTTTGAAATTTTTGCCATTGCTTTTTCACGAGAAGTTCTATCGTAGAAAGATTGAACTTTAATTTGTTTTTTAGCTTTCTTTTTAAGGTTAGTTCTAACAAGAACAGCAATCATAACTGCTAATAATACAAGCGCAATAACGATTGAAGATATTTGAAGTGCTACGTCAGTTGTTACTTGGTATCCGTCTTCTTCGTCTTCATGTTCGTGGTCGTGGTCGTCGTCAGTTTGAGTAGTGTTGTCAATCACGTCGTCACAGTAAATAGTTGTAAAGTCAGCAAATTTAACGATAGAGTTACCAGCGTAAATTTCTTGTGGTTTGAAAGTTTTAATCGATTCTTTAACTTCACCGTTTTCGTCTGTTTCTTTTAAAGTTGCATTAGGTCTTGTGTGTAATTCTTGTTTTAAGTTATAACCTTCAATACCGCTAAAGTCAAATTTGTATGCTTCTTTTTCAGTTGCAAACTTACCTTCTTCAAGGTCGAGAGATTTAACGTTTTCAAAGAAGATAGCGCCTTTAGAATCAACGTCTTTATCGCCGTTCCAAATTTCAACTCTTAAAGTTAAATCTTCGTTACCAGCGTTAACGTAGAACATAACTTCAGTCCAGTTGTCAACGGTTGTAATTGTGTCTTTAGTAACTGTTGCTTTTAAAGTAACGTTAATAGGTTCAAGTGAAACAGGGTTGCCGTCTAAATCAATAAGATATACGTTAGCAATAGCGTCGCCAGACGTTTTAACTTTAACGGAAATCTTTTTGCTTGTGCCTGCAGTTACGGTAATTCTAGAAGACCTATAACTTGTTTTTGCTGGTTTAACGTTGTCAAGAACAACTGCTTGAGCATATTTATTTTCGCCGTCTTTTAAAGTTTTAAACACGTCAAGTCCGTTAATAGAATATACTTTAGTTGGGTCGTCGCTAGCACCGTAAGTATTGTTGCTATTAATGTATTTACTGTTAATGATACCTGTAACAACGTCGCCTGATTTAACTAAATTTTCGTTCATGAACGAGTAGCCGTAAATTGAAGATACAGGTTTGTAAACGATATCGTAACTTCCTTGAATATCAGTGTAGAGTGCGTAAACGTCAGAATCCAATTTGTTTTCGTCGTCTTTTTCAACGAAAGAAGTATATTCGCCGTAAAGAGAAGTTTTAAAGTTGTTGCCAGTAGAGATAAGGCTGTAAATTTCTTTACCTGTTTCTTTGTCGAGTTCAGTTACTTTAAGGTCGGCAAGGATAGCGTAACCTTTTTGAAGTAACCAACTGTCCTCAACGATTTTAACGTCGTCCGAACCGAAAGTGAAGTTTACTTTGTAAGTAACGTCTTTATCGGTTGGGTTGTAAAGCATCATTTTATAGAAGCCCCATTCACCATAGTTACCATCTTCAATAGAGTTGGTTTCCATATCACTAAACGCAGTGTAGTATTTATCTGCTACTTCGTCGTAAATTTGGACTTTTGCTTTAGTAGTGTTGTTTTCAGGGTTTACTTTCGCATAGAAAGTTAAATAGTTGTAAGTACCTTGTTTAAGAGTGATTGTTTTTGTGTTATATACGCCAACAGAATTTACTTTAAAATTCATATAAGCAAGGTAAGGATTTTCGTTGTCGATATCTTCCTTAACGTTTGCTACTTGGTCGGCAATAGCAGTAGTATCAAGGTCTGCTTTAAAGCCTGCTTTCATTACGTTTTGACCGTCACCAGTTAAATCGTAGTTATTATCTAAAACATAAGAAGGGTGTTCAGGGTTAGTACCTTCAACAACGTTTGCAGTGCCTAAAGAATATCTGTAAGTAAGTTCGTATTTAACAGTAGATTTTTCAGCGAGTTCCGCATTGTATTCCGCTTTATTTGCTGGGTTTTGTTCGTAAACTTTATCGCCAAGGTCGAATAAGTTTTCCTTTTCAGAATCGTTAATAAGTGTTGATTCACCGCGACTTGCGATAGCGTAGTATTCCGATTTAGTAAACGTTTCAACTTGCGCGTTATCAAAGTAAGCAAAACCTTCAACGTAGTTTTTAGTGAAAGTAGCGTTACCGTAGCCAAGACCAACAGTCATAGTTAAAGTAGTTGTGGATAAATCAGTACCAACGATATAGAATTCGTATTTTACCCAGTTACCTTCAGTGTCGATGTTTTCATAGTAAAGGTCTTTAAAAGTTTTGCTACCTGCTTTATTTGTGAAACTAATGTAAGCGCCGAATTCGCCGTCGTCAAGACTTGCCGATTTAAGGTTAACCGTTTTTACCCATATAGATACGCGTGCGTAGCCTTCAACAGGAACAACGATGTTTGACGATGATTTGAATTTTTGAGCAGTACCAACGCCGTCCTCATTAGTTTTGTTAGCAATCATTAAAACTTTAGTACCTTCAGCGTTAGGGTTAGATTGTTTATCTTTATCGTCTTTATCGTACGCGTTTTCAGTTAAACCGTAGTAGAAAGGAGTACGTGGGTTGATGAACTCTTCGCCGTTTTTAGGTCTTTCAGTTTCTTTGAGTTTGCCGTAAGCAGTATCTTCAGTGTCAATAATACCTGACGAAATAGTTGAAGAAGTAGCCGACGTATTGTCGCTATCCGTTGACCTTGACCAGTTAATTGAAGACGAATAAGGGAATTTAGTGTCTTTTTTAGTGTTGAATTCAAAGTCGCCGTTTTTAAGCGTTTGATAGTCGGTAAGCGTTTCTTCGGTTTTAGTTTCCGATTCCGTATCGCCTTTATTATCGTCATCGGTAGTGGTGTCGCCACAAGCAGTTGCAAATGCAAGCGAGATAACCATTACGAAAGACAATAATAAGATTAGTAATTTTTTAAGTTTGAGTTTAGATAATAAATACATAAGTCACCCTTTACAAATTTTTAGTACACAAATAATCATATCG
>JAZURK010000007.1:0-3118 GCA_045606165.1 Christensenellaceae bacterium | reverse complement strand
AATTTGTTGTCTAAAATAATTAATCAAAAAAATCTAATTAAACTTTGTTTACAATTTATTTGTTATTTTGGTAAAATTAATTGAGAATAATATTTGTGGGGGATTTATGCTAAATAAAAAGAATGCTGCGACATTAAAAGTTCTTAATATTTTGTGCGAAGATAGTTCTTACAAAGTTTTGGAATTAGGTAGTATCAAGTCAAAATTTCCAAACAAATCAAAAATATCTAATTTAGAATTAGAGCAGTCTTTAGAGTTTTTGAAGGCTGGTGGCTATATAGATGTTAAGTATGCAGAAGAGAATACTTACTGTCTTGCTGTATGTGCAAAGGGTAGAATGATTCTAGAGGAATCTCTATTTGAGTCTAATACCTTATCTAGATTTAGTAAGTTGCTTATATTTACTTCGCTTAGTAGTGGTGTTATGGCATTCTTAGGTGCAATGCTAGCTATATTATTATTAAAATAATTTTAGGTTGATATGTTAAACGGTAAAGAAAAAAAGGTAATGCAATATTTGTATACAACTTGTTTGGGTAAACGAAGCTCATTAATTGAGCCAGACGATATCCTTAATTTTTTGCAGCCTAAATATGATATAAATACAAATGAATTAGACCAGTTACTAAATGCTTTGGTTTTGGAAAATTACATTGACCTTGTAAACTCTGATAAAAATGGCAAGCTAGTATATTGTATTTCGCTAAAAACTAAAGGTGAGGGGTACGAAAGAGAAAGAAAAAATGCAAAAAGAAACCTATACCTTATACTTACTAGAACTATAGTTTTGGCTTGTATTTCATTTGCATTTACACTGCTTCTAAAAGCAATTTTTAAATTTTAAATTATTGATAGTTTTTAAATAATAGTTGTGTTATAATAAGTCGAACAAAAACATTTGTTCGACTTGTTTGTTTGTATAAATAAGTATATTTTATGATAATAATTGATTAGGTAATATGGAAAATTTTGAACTAGTTAGCAAGTATAAACCTACTGGCGACCAACCACAAGCCATTCAAAATATTGTAGAAGCAATTAATGATGGTGTTAAATTTCAAACATTGTTGGGTGTAACTGGTAGTGGTAAAACCTTTACTATGGCTAACGTCATAGCAAACGTTAACCGCCCTACGTTGGTTATTGCCCATAACAAAACTCTCGCTGCCCAACTTTGTAACGAGTTTAGGGAGTTTTTCCCCGAAAACGCCGTTGAATATTTCGTATCTTATTACGATTACTATCAGCCCGAATCTTACTTACCGCAAACGGATACTTATATCGAAAAAGATTTATCTATCAACGATGAGATTGATAAACTCCGTCACAGCGCGACTAGTTCGCTAGGCGAAAGGAAAGACGTTTTGGTGGTTGCGTCGGTTAGTTGTATTTACGGTCTTGGCGCGCCCGAAGAATATTACCGTTTAGCCGTTTCGTTTAGAAAAGGTCAAACTTACGATAGGGACGCGCTTATGCGCAAACTAGTAGGTATTCACTACGAAAGGCGTGATATGGATTTTTGCCGTAGTTCGTTTAGGGTTAGGGGGGACGTCGTTGACGTTTTTCCAGCATCAAACACGGAAACTGCAATTAGGATAGAATTTTTTGGCGACGAAATTGATAGGATTACCGAAATTAATTTTTTAACGGGCGAACCGATAAACGAACTTAAACACGCGGTAGTTTTCCCAGCGAGCCACTACGCCGTTGGCAGTGAAAAAATGGCGTCTGCGCTTTCAATGATTACGCGTGATATGCACGATGAAGTCAAGGCGTTTGAAGACCAAGGTAAACTTTTAGAGGCTCAAAGACTTTCGCAACGCACTAACTACGATATAGAAATTATGGGTGAAATCGGGTATTGTAGCGGTGTTGAAAATTACAGTAGATATTTCGATGGTAGAAAGCCAGGCGAACCGCCGTTCACTTTGCTTGATTATTTCCCTAAAGACTTTTTGCTTTTTATTGACGAAAGCCATATGACTATACCGCAACTTCACGCTATGTATAACGGCGATAAAGCAAGAAAAACCAACCTTGTAGATTACGGTTTTAGGCTTAAATCGGCTTTCGATAATAGACCGCTTAAGTTTGAAGAGTTTACTGAAAGAATTAATCAACTTATTTGCGTTTCGGCAACTCCTGGAAAGTACGAACTTGAAAAAGCCGATAACGTTGCCGAGCAAATAATAAGACCTACGGGGCTTATCGACCCGCCCGTAGAAGTTAGAAAAACTAAAGGTCAAATCGACGACCTTGAAAGCGAAATTAAAAAGACGATAGCAAACGGTGGTAGGGTACTCGTTACTACGCTTACCAAAAAAACCGCTGAAAGTTTAACGGAGTATTTAAAAGACCGTTCTATAAAAACCCGCTATATGCACAGCGATATCGACACTCTTGAAAGAATAGATATTATTTCGGAACTTCGCCGTGGCGAAAGCGACGTTTTAGTGGGTATAAATCTTTTAAGGGAAGGCTTGGATATGCCTGAAGTTAAACTCGTTGCTATACTCGACGCCGATAAGGAAGGTTTTTTGCGTAGCGATACTTCGCTTATTCAAACGATAGGTAGAACGGCAAGAAACGCCGAAGGTAGAGTTATAATGTACGCCGACGTAATGACTGACAGTATGAAAAGGGCGATTGAAGAAACTGAAAGGCGTAGAACAGTTCAAGCGGAATACAACAAAAAGCACGGTATTACGCCTAAAACTATTATAAAAGAAGTTAAAAATACTTTAGAAATCACTAAAAAGATAGATAAAACTGCCGATATTAAACTTAAAGATATTCCTGAAGAAATCGAAAAACTCAATGCGCTTATGAAAATAGCGTCTAACGAACTTGATTTTGAAAGGTGTATTGAAATTAGAGATACTATTTCGGCACTCAAGAAAAAGTTAATGAAAAGGTAATAAATGCTTGATAAAATTATAATTAAAGGCGCAAAACAAAATAATTTAAAGAATATAGACTTAACTATTCCTAGGGATAAACTCGTAGTGTTTACGGGATTATCGGGTAGTGGTAAGTCCACTTTGGCGTTTGAAACAATTTACGCAGAAGGTCAACGTCGTTATATGGAAAGTCTATCAAGTTATGCAAGAATGTTTTT
>JAZURK010000006.1:0-6961 GCA_045606165.1 Christensenellaceae bacterium | reverse complement strand
TAATAATGGTTTTTATGAGTAATTTATCAGCAAAAAATAATCCAATCGGAATTTACGATAGCGGAATAGGCGGTATCAACGTATTAATTAGGGCTAAAGAACTTTTGCCAAACGAAAACTTTATATATTTAGGCGATAACGCTAATACCCCTTACGGAAATAAAAGTATAGAAAAACTTAAACTGTTAGCGCTTGGCGCGTTAAATGAATTGCTTAAGCACGACGTTAAAGCAGTTTGTATTGCTTGCAATACTTTGTCTACCACCATTTACGATTATTTAAAGGAAGTTTCTCCCGTTCCAATAATTCCCACGCTACCTATCAACGTTAGCGGTTGCGGATTACAAGCAACGCTAGTTGCAACCCCAAACACTATAAAAAGCAGTTACGTTAAAGAAAATTTTAAAGGCGTAAACTTACTTCCGTTACCTTTTCTTGCTAAAGAAATAGAAGATAACGTTTTCAACCTATCCAAAGCAAACGTTCGCTACGACGTTAGGGGGTTAAAAGAGGGTACAAACCTAATAATTTTGGGATGCACACACTATTCTTTTGTAAAAAACGAGTTTTTTAAGTTAACTAACGTGCAAACGGTGGACACCCTTGACCACACCTGCGCGTTAATAGGTGAAACGCTTGAAAGTATGGGTTTACTTAACGATAATGGCGGTAAAGTAAGGTTTATCGGTGATTTTAAGCGGTATAATCGAAGGGTGTATAACTACTTCAAACCCTAAAAACACCCCTTAAAATACCCTCAATCCCAAAAAACATAAAAAATTTTTAAAAAAATTACCAAAAGTGGTTGCAAATTACCAAAAGTTATGATAGAATAGTTGTATCATAAGGATAAACGGGGAAAGTCTCGTTTATTGAATTTACTTTTTAAAAAGGAGGACGAGTTGTGTTATTCGGTGAATACGACCATCAAGTGGACGCAAAATTTAGAATAAGAATACCTGCGCGTTTTAAAACGGAAATCGGCAACAACTACGTCTTCGTTAAAGGGCCTACTAAATGCGTTAGTATCTATCCACAAGAAGTGTTTAATGCTAGATACGGTAAATTTATAAACGTAAGTGTTTTTGACGTTGAAGGTCAAAAAGCCCTTGCAGAAGTATTATCATCTTGTTTTCCCGCTTGTGAAGACGGACAAGGTAGGGTGGTAGTACCTGAAAAGTTAAGAAACTACGCCGAACTTGGTAAAGACGTTGTCTCTATCGGTATGGGCGACCACGTAGATATGTATAGTAAGGAAGAGCGTGAGGCATTGTGTAATGGTAAAACTTACGGCGAAATTATTAGCGTTCTTCAAGGGAAAATCGACTGATGGAATTTAAGCATTTATCCGTAATGTTTAACGAATGTATGGAAAGTCTTAACTTGAAGTCAGACGGCATTTATTTTGACGGAACTTTAGGCGGGGGCGGGCACGCATTGGGAATACTTTCAAGAACTGCTCCAAATGGCTTCCTTGTTGCAACGGACCGAGATTCTGATGCAATAGATGCGGCGAGTGAAAGGTTGAAAGATTACCGCTCCCGACTAAAAGTCGTGAAAGACAATTTTAAAAACTTTAAAAAGGTTATTAGCGACCTTGAAATTTTAAATATAGACGGCGCTATTTTGGATTTGGGCGTAAGCTCATACCAACTCGATAATAGGTCAAGGGGCTTTTCTTATATGTCGAAAGACGAGAAACTTGATATGCGTATGGATAGGTCATCTAACTTTTCCGCTTACGAACTTATCAACGAATATCCCGAAGAAAAACTCAAATATATCTTGTCGACTTACGGCGAAGAAAAATTTGCCTCAACAATCGCTAAAAACATCGTATTAAAAAGGGCGGACAAGCCAATACTTACTACGGGCGAACTCGTTGAAATTTGCGATAAGTCAATTCCGTTTAAATTCAAACGCGACGGACACCCCGCAAAAAAGACTTTCCAAGCGATAAGAATAGCGGTAAACGAAGAACTTGACGGTTTAGATTCCGCAATTAAAGATATAGTTAACGCGCTAAACAAGGGTGGAAGACTTGCAATAATAACTTTCCACAGTTTAGAAGATAGAATAGTAAAAAACGTATTTAGGGATTTACAAACGGCGTGTATTTGCGATAAAAGGTATCCTTGCGTATGCAATAGAAAACCTATCGTAAAAGAAGTCAATAAAAAACCTATTACTGCAACTGAAGAAGAAATGACGTTTAATTCGCGTAGTAAATGCGCAAAATTAAGGGTTGTTGAAAAATTATAAAATAAGTTATAAATTAAGGAAGGTGTTAATATGTTTAATAATAGACAATCTGACGTAATTGAAAGAGAATCTTATATCGACGAGTTTGAAAAAACTGGTACTGTGTCTAATCAACCGCAAGTACAAGTTAGCGCTCAAGAACAAGAAAGGGTTGCTTTTAATTCAAGGATTTCATCTAATTTTGAAAGACTTATTCGTCCCGACGTAAGAAGCGTACAGTCTGAAATCGACGAGCGCAATAGGGTTTACGATAAGTTTACTACTGCTGTTAACACCGATGCTACGCCATCGTCTACCACTATGCAGTTTAAAGGTATGCCAAGGGCGGAAATCTATCAAGATTACCGTGTAGATGAATCTCAATACCAAGCATCTACAACCGCTCGCCCAAGGGCTAAACTTTTAATGGCTGTTTTAGTAGTTTTAATTATGGCACTTTCAGTTCTCGTGGTGTTAAATTCGGCTTTAATTAACAATATGAATACTTTAATTACAGAAAAACAACAACAAATTGAAGTACTCAAAGAAACTCAAGGCCAATACGAACAAGCATTAAAAGACGTTACTGATAGCGAAAGTATTAAAGATTCCGCTATTGGAAACGGTATGGTTGAATAATTTTAACGGAGAATTTATTATTAACGTATTTTCAATAACAAAGGTACGAAAGAGGTTATTTGCGCTGATTTGCGCGATAACCTTTATTTTTTTGTTTATTTTTATAAGACTGTTTTACGTTCAAGTTATTTGGGGCAACGAACTTCAATTAAAAGCTTTGGACCAATGGACTAGAAACGTTCCCGTGCTTGCTAAACGCGGAGATATTTTAGATAGGAACGGAGTTGTGTTTGCTACGACTAAAAAGACTTATAGCGTATTCGTACGTCCGCGCGCAGTTACCGACGTAGACAGTGTTTCTAGCGTAATAGCGGATATTTTTTCGCTGGATAAACAAAATCTAAAAAATAAGATTTTATCTACTAAAATAAGCGAATTTAAGGTTGTTAAACACGCGGAACAATCATTTATAGATAAATTATCAACCCATCGTTTAAACGGCGTTTATTTCGCCGAAGACGTAACTAGGGTTTATCCGTTTAACAATCTTTTATGTCAAACGATAGGCTACACGTCTAACGACGGTAACGGCATATCGGGGCTTGAATATTATTACGATAAATATCTATCGGGGCAAAACGGCGAGATTTTATACGAATCCGACCTTACGGGTATGGATATTTTAGGGAGTACACCAAAATACGTTTCTGCAATCGACGGATTAAATTTAAAATTAACGATAGATTATAATATTCAACAGCTAGCGGAAAGCGTTACTGACGAGGCTATGCAAGAATATACGCCAAAATCAGCGCAAACGCTAGTTATGAATCCTAATAACGGTGAAATTCTCGCTATGAGTATAAAACCATCGTTTAATTTAAACAAAGTCCCGCTAGACGACCTAGATACGTTACATAAACTAGGTAGAAATTCCTTAATTAGCGACAGTTACGAACCGGGTTCAACCTTTAAAATCTTAACTGCTTGCGCTAATATTGAGGAGTATTATAACGGAAACAAAAACGCCTTTTCTAATACTCATATATTTTCTTCGGGAAGATATAGGTATATTGACGGCTCTAAAATTAAATGCTGGTCAAAGCACGATAACGGCAAACACGCTAACGAAAATTTAAGCGACGCGTTAAACAATAGTTGTAATCCAATTTTTGTAGACATAGCATTAGCGCTACAAAAAAACTGCTTTTATAGTTATTTAAACAAGTTTGGATATGGTAAATGTACGGGAATTGACTTAAGTGGCGAAGCGCAAGGTATGATTTTACCTAAACAATCGGTAAAAAATAGCGATTTGGCAAGAATTTCATTTGGTCAAGCGATTGCTTGTACTCCAATTCAGTTAGCTGTTGCAACTGCTACCGCAATAAACGGCGGTAATTACGTTACACCGCATTTAGTTAAAGAAATTTATTCTAGCGACAAATCCTTGTCGGTAAAAACGGAAAACAAAAGCGAAAATAACGTTATTAGTCAAGAAACTTCTAAAACTATTAGGGAATATTTAGAACGCGTAGTTAGTGAGGGCTCTGGCAAGCAATCCTATATCGAGGGTTATAGAATAGGCGGTAAAACGGGGACTGCGCAAAAGTATATCGACGGGATTATTGCGCAAGGCAAGTACGTTATGAGTTTTATAGGATTTTTTCCTGCCGATAATCCCGAATATTTATGTCTTACCATCGTAGATGAACCCGTTGGCGGTACTTACGGCTCAACGGTTGCTGCACCACTTTGCAAAAAGATTTTTGAGGGCATTATTAAAACTTACGATTTATGATGGAGGACTTATGAAATTAACTAGCGTTCTTAAAGGAGTAAATACAATAAATCATATTGATTTTGATTGTGAAATTACGGCTATTACAAAAAATTCTAAACAAGTAAGAAAAAATAGTTTGTTTTTTGTGGTAAAAGGGGAAAATTATGACGGGTATGATTTTGTCGAAGAAGCGGTAAAACGCGGGGCGACCGTTATCGTTACCGATAGGCCACACGAAATAAAAGTAAATCAAGTTATCGTTTACGACGTGTTTTTGGCTATGAGTAAAATTGCCTATAATTTTTATAAACCTAAAAACAAAAGGGTAAAGGTAATAGGCGTTGTTGGAACAAACGGTAAAACGACGACCACTTATATTTTAAGCGAGATTTTAAAAAGCGCCGGCTTAAACGTTGGTGTTGTGGGAACGCTTGGTATAAGGTACAATAATTGTTTTATAGCGCCGGAATTAACTACTCCCGACAGTATAGATTTAGCCGAGATTTTAATGAAGATGAGCGATGGTGGCGTAGACTATTGCGTTATGGAATTATCCGCGCACGGCATAGTGTTAAAACGCGCCGAAGCCTTTCGGTTCGAGGCGTTGATTTTTACTAATTGCACGCAAGACCATCTTGACTATTTCAAGACTTTTAGCGAGTATGAAAAAGTCAAAATGTCAGTATTTATCAAAAAATATACAAAAATTTCTATTTTGAATATCGACGACGAAACGGGTAGAAAAATCTATAAAAATACAAATACTGAAGTCTTAACCTACGGGCTTTATAATCCGTCGGATAGTTTTGCTATCAACCTAAAAAATACCCATTCAGGCTCGTCGTTTACAATGAACGTTTTAGATAAAATCTCGTTTATAGACTTTTCGCTTTTCGGTAAGTTCAACGTGTATAACTGCTTGGCAGCCGCAACGACTGCTACTGCGCTAGGCGTGTCTACACAAGATATCGAAAAAGGTATTTCTAACCTTAAACGCGTACCAGGAAGACTTGAGTTTGTTGAAGAATATAACGGCGGATATATATACGTTGATTACGCCCATACTCCAGACGGACTTTTAAATACTTTAAAGGCTCTTAAAGAAGTAAAAAACAACAGGCTAATTTTAGTTTTTGGTTGCGGTGGCAATCGCGATAGTGAAAAGCGCAGTATTATGGGCGAGATTGCAGGGCAGTACGCCGATTATACCGTAATTACGACCGACAATCCACGCTACGAAGAACCGTATAAAATCATTTCGCAAATAGAGTGCGGTATAAGGCAAAAAACCCTTTCATACATAACGATACAAAACCGTTATATGGCAACGGGATACGCTATCGAAATGCTTAAAAAGGGAGACGTTTTACTCGTTTGCGGTAAAGGTGCGGAAGATTATCAAGAAGTAATGGGTGTAAAAACTCATTATAACGATTTTGAAAGTATTAGGGAAATTATCGCAAAACTAAAATTCGGCGGTGAATTGTTTTGAAATTATTATTAATTGTATTTTTATTTTCAGCGGTATTATCGGTAATTTTAGGTTATTTGTTCATACCGCTATTAAAAAGGTTAAACGTTGGACAAACGATATTAAAGTACGTTGAAGAACATAAATCTAAAAACGGAACGCCTACTATGGGCGGACTGTTTTTTATCCTATCCGCAATAATAATTTTCTTTATTTTTTGCGATGGCGATAGGTATATTTCCGTCGTTTCAATCTCAATCGTATTAGCCTTTGCTTTGGTGGGGTTTATCGACGATTTTATCAAGATTAAAAACAAGAATAATTTAGGCTTAACGGCAATTCAAAAATTAACCTTTCAAATAAGCGTTTCGCTTATTGCATCGGTTTTTGCTTATAAAAACGGTTTTGACTTTTTATACCTTCCGTTTACTAAAAATACCGTATATCTTGGTTATTTTTCGATAATTCTTAATTTTTTCGTGTTTATAGCAACGGTAAACGGCGTAAACTTAACCGACGGGCTCGACGGACTTTCAGCAAGCGTAAGTTTTATAACTTTTTTAGCGCTTGCGGTTATTTTATCGCTTGAAATTTCTTTTAATCAAAGCATTTACGTCAACTTGATAGAATATAAAAACTTAACGGCGTTTTCGGTGTGTTTGGCGGGTGGATTATTCGGTTATTTACTTTTTAACACTTCTAAAGCGTCGGTTTTTATGGGAGACACGGGCTCGCTAGCGCTAGGCGCGGGCATTGCTAGTATTTCGGTGTTTAGCGGTAATACTTTATATATCCCGATTATAGGTTTCACCTTCGTTTTAAGCGTTGTTTCTGTAATTATTCAAGTTTTACATTACAAAAGAACTAAAAATAGAATATTTTTAATG
>JAZURK010000005.1:0-7305 GCA_045606165.1 Christensenellaceae bacterium | reverse complement strand
GATACCTTTTAATGAAAAAACTTTTATTAAAAATCACCATTTTAATTTTAACTCTTTCATTGTCGGCGTTTTTTATCGCGTGTGACGACAATGGTGGGGACGACGTTGTTCAAGTAACAGGCGAATTTGATTACCAAATTATGACTGGAACTAAACAAAACGAAAACGGTGAAGACGTAGAGTATAAATACTACAAAGTTACAGGCTACCAAGTTTCTAGTGAAGACGCTGATAAAATTAGCGACGGTAAATACGATGAAATTAAAAGTGAATACCGTGAAATAACAATTCCTACAACGTATAATGACCTTCCTGTTGAAGAAATTGACTCTGCGGCTTTCACTAATCAATTAATCTTAACAAAAGTAGTTGTTGGTAACAACATTAAAACTATCGGTGCGGGTGCTTTCAGTGGTTGTACTAACCTTGAATATTTAGAACTTCCTTTCGTTGGCAAATCTGCAGACGCTACTGATAGTGAAAGGGTGTTCGGTCACGTATTTGGTGCGGGCGCTACTAACGAAGGCAATACCGATATTACTGCTAAAATCCACGCTAGGAAAAGTTCTGTTGACGGTAGCGATATCGTTTCTGAAGAAGACGTAACTTTCAAAGTTCCAACTTCTTTAAAAGCAGTAAAAGTAACAGACGCAACAATCGTTAGCGAGTGTGCTTTCTACGGTATGACTACTTTACAAAAAGTTGAAGTTCCTAACGCTACTGAAATTGAATCTCACGCTTTCTACGGTTGCACAGGTTTACAATCTTACGATATTTCAAAAGTGGTAAACATTTACCAATACGCTTTCTCGGGTTGTTCGGCTCTTAAAAGGGTTAACTTTAAAGACGCTAACGCATTAGAAATTATTGAAAGAAACGCTTTCTCGGCTTGCCCATCGTTATTCAGCAATCTCGTAAGTGATGATGAAGAATTTAACACTTTAAGTTTTAACGCTGCTTTAAAAGAAATTGGTAGAAACGCGTTTGCAGATTGTTCTGCTATTAAATTTTTAGATTTAACTAACGCTAAAAACGTTGGCGAAATGGCTTTTGCAAACTGTTTCTCTATTGAAGAAGTTACACTTAACGCTGACGGCGTTTACGGCGATTCAATCTTTATGGGTTGCGTTGCTTTAGAAGAAGATAAAGTATCTAACGTTGGCGATAGAGATATTAAAAAACTTTTTGGCAAAACTGATACAGAAGAATAATTAAACGTAAAAAAAGTGGCTACCAAAAGGTAGCCATTTTAAATTTATTTATCCGTTTCGTTTTCGGGTTTTGAAAGTATAATTTTTGCTATAAACAATCCAAGCATAATAAGCGCGATTATAAAAAGCACTAAAATAATCAAATCGACGTACGCTTTAAAAAAGAAAGTTAAAAGCGTAATTATCGTGCCCGCAATCAAGTTGCCAAGCGCAAGTGGGATAATACTGTCTTTAAACTTAAGACCTACGAATACTGCTATTGCCGTACCCGTCCAAACACCGGTTATGGGGAAGGGAACTGCTACGAAAATAAATAGAGCCGTTTTTAAAAACTTAATCTTAATATCTTCCGTTTCCGCGTTAGATTTTAAAGCAATTTTTTCCGCTTTATTTTTTAAAACGGTTTCAATCTTTTCAATAAGTTTTTTGATAAACTTAATCTTTTTTAAAAGATTGAAAATAGGCACCAACAAGAAAAATATAGGTATGCAAATTACGGTAGAACCGATATATGCCAGCGTTGCGGAAGTTATTAAGTTTTCCCCAAGCAACGTACCTATCGGTATAGCCCCTTTAAGTTCGATTAAAGGAAACATTGAAACAAGCAATGTAATCAGTTTGCCGTTACTTGTAATACTATTAAAAAAGTTTAGCAAAAACTCTGTTAAAATATCACTCATATAAACCTACTTTATGAATTTGTTAACGTAAGTATACCACAAGCCGTTGGATTTGTAAAGAGTTAAGGAATAAACTATGAATTTACAACAAATAATGTCGCCAATAAGAAGGGCGATAGACGACTACAAAATGATAGAAGACGGCGACAAAATCGCCGTAGGGCTTTCGGGCGGAAAGGACAGTATCACCTTGCTTTGCGGACTTGCAGGATTAAGGCGTTTTTATCCTAAAAAGTTCGACCTTGTAGCAATTAGGGTAGATACGGGTCTTGACTTTGATAAGGAAGAATGCGAAACCTTAAAAAAATTCGTTGAAGAATTAGGGGTAGAGTATATCGTGGAAAAAACCGAGATAGCCGAAGTTGTTTTCAACGTACGAAAGGAAAGCAATCCGTGTTCGCTTTGCGCAAATATGCGTAGGGGCGCGCTTAACTCTGCAGTTAAAAACGCTGGGTGTAATAAAGTGGCGCTTGGTCATCACGCTGACGACTTGATTGAAACGTTTTTCCTATCAATGATGTACGAAGGCAGGCTTTCAACTTTTCATCCCGTAACGAAAATGTCGCGTATGGATTTAGCGGTAATTCGCCCAATGATTTATATGCGCGAAAGGGACGTTGCGTCTTTTTCTAAAGGTAAGCCTATACTTCATAATCCTTGTCCAGCCGACAAGCACACCCAAAGGGAATACGTTAAAGATTTACTTAAGGAAATTAGAAAAGATATTCCGTTTGTAAACGATAACGTTTTAAACGCGTTAACCCACCCCGAAAGGACTAATTTGTTTGAAAAACCGCCTAAAGATTAAAAAGGTATAGACAAACGGTTAAAATAATGTTATTATAAAAGGGCTCTTAATTACGTTAAAAAGGAGAAAGATTTATGTATTATCTTGCTGTTGATATTGGTGCGTCAAGCGGTAGGCATATCCTTGGCAAACTCGAAAACGGAAAGTTAGAACTTACTGAAATTTACCGCTTTGAAAACGGTTACGAAAAACAAGGCGACAAACTCGTTTGGAATATTTCTAAACTCTTTAAAAATATCGTCGACGGTATTAAAGAATGTAAAAAGTACGGAGCTATTCCGTACTCAATCGGTATTGATACTTGGGGTGTAGACTACGCGCTTTTAGACGAAAACGGTAATATCATTGATGAAGTGTATTCGTATAGGGATAGCCGTAACAACCAAGGCGTTAAGGCAGTTGAAGAAATTATTCCGTTTAGCGAACTTTATCGTGAAACGGGTATTCAAAAAGCGCCTTACAATACCATTTATCAATTATATTGTGATAAAATGTCGGGTAAACTTTCTAAAGCAAAACGCATTTTATCCGTTCCTGATACTTTACACTATCTTTTAACCGGCGTTATGAAAAACGAATATACCCACGCGTCGACTACGGGTATGTTAAACGCTAAAACGGGGACTTGGTCGGATATGATTATTGATAAACTTGGTTATCCAAGGGAAATCTTTGGTAAAATCTATCCAGCAGGCGAAGTTTCTGGTCATCTTAAAAAAGAAATTCAAGACGAAGTTGGTTTTGACTGTTTAGTTGTGTTACCAGCATCGCATGATACGGCAAGCGCAGTTATGGCTGTTCCGTCGGATAGCGAATTTCCGCTTTACATTTCAAGTGGTACTTGGTCGCTTTTAGGTACTGAACTTAAAGCGCCCGTTACCGATGAAAAAGCATACGAGTTCAATGCTACTAATGAAGGCGGTTTCGGTGGAACTATTAGGTTCTTAAGAAATATTACGGGTATGTGGACTATTCAAAGTATCAAGCGCGAACTTGAAAATAAATACGGCTATCAAGAACTTATGTATCTTGCTATGGAAGAAAAGGATTTCGATAGCATCGTAGACCTTAACGACGAAAGATTTTTAGCGCCTGACAGTATGATAAATACTATCAAGGATTACTGCAAAGAAAAAGGACAAAAAGTCCCTGAAAATATCGGTCAAGTAATGAACGTTGTTTATAGAAGTTTAGCAACCATCTATAAAGAAACCATTGAAAAAATGGAAGAAGTAACCGATAAAAAATTCGATACCATCAATATCGTTGGCGGTGGTAGTAAGGACGAATATCTTAACTCTTTAACTAAAGAATATACCGGTAAACGCGTAATCGCAGGTCCAACCGAAGGTACTGCTGTCGGCAACCTTTTATCTCAAGCCATATCAAGTGGAGAAGTAAAGGATATGAAGGAAGGTAGGGAAGTGGTTGCCCGCTCCTTCAAAGTTAAAGTAATATAAACTGCGTTGGGCGTTGTTTACTGTAAAGTTTTTCGACTTTGGTGACCACAAAGGTCTACCAAATCCGCAAAACTTTCCGAGCCTAGCCCAACTTGTTTCTATTCCTTTAACTAATCACTCTACTAAACTACGAATAAACAAAAAACCTTGCTTTTGTTAAGCAAGGTTTTTACTTTCCGCTATTTCTTTAAGTTCAGCGATATAGTCTTGATTTTCGTATTTAGTATTTTTAATAAGGTTAAACTTTTCAATAACTCTATCAATAAGTTCGTAGGCGTATTTCATAGCGCGGTTTGATTTTATTCTTAAAAACGCGGGTACTTGTTCGTAAGATTTCGTATTGCTAGCGTCAATGATGTTAAAGCGCGATTCAATAGTGGATACGTCAAGGTTAAGGTAAAGTTTAAGTGATTTGCCCGACGTAGAAAGTTTAAAAAGTTGCTCTCTACCGATATTGAAAGTGTCCGAAGTGTTAGAAATCCTAGATTTTATTTTCTTAAACGCCATAATATAGTTTTTAAGTTCGTTATATCTTTCTAAAATAACGGGGTCGGCGTCGAACATTTTAACGGCAAACGGTTTTTTAACTACTTTAGTAGGTTCGTCGTTAGTGATTGATAACGCGTTTGAAATAGCGTCGTTTAAATCACCGAATTCCATTTGGAATTTATCGGCAGTAGAAACGTTGTTATCGGTGGACGATAAAAGTTCGTTTGCAACGTCTTCGTTGATAACGGAATTTTCAATCACTGATAAATCGTCGTCAAAAAAAGTAATTTCTTCGCCGTCGTCTTTAAACAAAACTTCTTCCGAAACGTATTCGGGTTCTACGGGTTCTAAAAATTCAATACTTTCTTCTAAAATAACCCCGTTTTCGCTAACGGTAATATCTTCAATACCCGATTTAAACAATATTTCGCTTTCAAGGTTGCCGTCTATTTTCTTTGGTTCTTCTAAAATTTTCGACTTGTCGGGCTCGATATAATCAAGTTCTTCGCCCAACGCGTTTTTTAATAATTTATCACTCATAGTAAAACTATTATATACTAAACGTGTTTAAATTTCAAGTAAAATAAAAAAACCTTTTAGAAAATAATTTCCAAAAGGTTTTCGGTATTAGAATTCTTTAGCGATAGTAGATACCAATTTCATATCCGCTTTGCCTTGATAGTTGATTTTAAAGTGTTTCATAATAGACGGCAAAGTCTTGTCTTCAAGGTGTGATATAATTTCGCGGATTTTATCTTCCGTCATCATTTCAGGAAGATATTTTTTAATAACTTCGATTTGTTTAGTAAGCGAAACTACGTTTTCCGTTCTGCCTGCTTTTTCAAAGCCTTCTTTTTCTTCAATGAGTTCTTTTTCTGCTTTTTTAAGCAAAGTATCGATATCCGCTTCGGTAACCGTTTCGTTAACCGCGCGTTTTTCAATAGTTAAACTCATAATTTTAGTAATAATAACGTTTAACGCCGAAACCGTTTCTTTATCGTGGTTTTTCATAGCGTCAACTTTTTCTTTTTTGAATTGTTCTAAAGTCATTTCTTTAACTCCTTAATGATATTAATAGCGTTGTCAAAAATAGATACGTCTATATCTTCGATTTTACCGTCGTCAACAAGTTTTCTAGTATTAGTGTCAAGCGGAATTTCAGCAAAAATAGGTAAACCGAATTTATCTGCAACTTCTTTAGTCTTGCCCGTGCCGAAGATGTATTCTTTTTCACCGCATTTAGGACACTTATAATAACTCATATTCTCAATGATGCCGAGAACGGGTACGTTCATCATATTAGCCATATTAAGCGCTTTTTCTACTATCATAGAAACAAGGTCTTGCGGAGTGGTAACGATAACTATTCCGTCGATTGGTAAACTTTGGAATACCGTTAAAGGTACGTCGCCCGTTCCGGGTGGCATATCAATAAACATAATGTCGTTTTCTTTCCATAAAACGTCGGTATAAAATTGTTTAACAACCGCCGATATAACGGGACCGCGCCAAACGACAGGTTTAGTGCTTTCTTCTAAAAGAAGGTTAATCGACATAACTTTGATACCGCCCTTGGTGGTAACTGGGATAAGTCCGTCTTCCGAACCGATTGCCCTATCGTTTGCAGTAAAGCCGAAAGTCTTTGGAATAGACGGGCCTGTAATATCCGCGTCCATAATAGCAGTTTTAAGACCTTGCTTATTCGATGCAACGGCAAGCATCGACGAAACCAAAGATTTGCCAACGCCACCTTTACCGCTAACGACTGCGATAATCTTGTCGATTTTAGAATTTTTGTTTTGTTCAACTAATAACGAAGTTCTATCCTTGCACGATGAGTTAGCGCAAGTTGAACAATTGTGGGTACATTCACTCATACCGTATATTATATCCCATTGTCAAAGATATGTAAACAATTTTTAAATAATATTTTATAAAATATTTTTCGCTTTTAGGTTGATTTAAACAGTTTTTTTTGGTATAATAGTTTGGTAATAAAAAAAGGAAGTGCTTAAGATGAAAATCGGGTTTAACAGTGAAAAATATTTAACCGTTCAAACCGAACAAATCCTTAAAAGGATAGATAAGTTTGGTGGTAAATTATATCTTGAATTTGGTGGAAAACTTTTCGATGATTTTCACGCGTCTAGGGTTCTTCCGGGTTTTGCACCCGACAATAAAATCAAAATGCTCAACAAACTTAAGGACAGGGCGGAAATTGTTATCGTAATTAACTCGTGTGACATTGCTAAAAATAAAGTTCGCGCCGACCTTGGCATAACTTACGACGTTGACGTTTTAAGATTAATCGATATTTTTAGGGGTTACGGCTTATACGTGGGTAGCGTAGTGCTTTCACGTTTTGAAGACGGTAACGATAGTGCTCTTTATTTCAAAAAGAAACTTGAAAAGTTAGGCTTAAAAGTTTATCTTCACTATTCAATCAAAGGTTACCCTAATAACGTGCCTTTAATTTTGAGTGATGAAGGTTACGGCAAAAACGAGTATATTGAAACTTCGCGCGATTTAGTAGTTGTTACTGCTCCGGGGCCAGGTAGCGGAAAAATGGCGACTTGCCTTTCTCAACTTTATCACGATTATAAAAGGGGTGTTAAATCGGGTTATGCTAAATACGAAACTTTCCCCGTTTGGAACTT
>JAZURK010000004.1:0-5321 GCA_045606165.1 Christensenellaceae bacterium | reverse complement strand
CCTTGGAAAAAAGCATTTATCGCTAAAGACGCTTACGTTAATAGTTTTATGTACAGCGAAGGATGCTCGCAAGAAACTATTCAAAACACTGAAATTAATACAGTTGAAGTGTACGACGTTATTTTCGGCGATCCAAGTCTTGACGAAGTTAAAAATCAACCTAACGGTTATTTAATTTTGGTTGTTCTTTCAATTTTAACGATGCTTGGTTCTCAACTTATTATGACAAAATCTCAAAAAGCGCAAATGGAACTTCAATCGGTTGACGGTATGAACGGACAAGCGGCGCAAACTTCTAAAATGATGATGTGGATGATGCCTATTATGTTTGGTATCTTCGCGTTTATGTATACCGCGTCCTTCTCTATTTATCTTATTGTAAGTACTGTATTTAGTACTCTTTCTACGGTAGTTATTAACTTCTTCGTAGAAAAAAGTTTTGAGAAAAAGGCTAAAAAAGAAGCGGAAGAAGCCTACGAAAAAAGATACGGTCATTTAAACAAAATAAAAAAATAAACTTTTAAAAGGAATATATATATGCATTATTTTTATGGGAAAACTTGTGAAGAAGCAATCGAAACAGGTTTAAAAGAGTTAGGGGTGACTGAAAAAGAGGTCATCATTACCCGTATTAACGAAGGCACTAAAGGTGTTTTTGGTATAGGTGGTAAAAAGGCAAAAGTTGGGCTTGAATTAAAAGCGGAAGACGGTAAAAGAGCGGTTGAGTTTTTAGATGGTATTTTTGAATTTTTAAATATTCCTGTTTCTACGGATTTATCTGAAGACGATGAAAAAATCTCAATAAACCTTATAACTACTTCATCTGCAACGCTTATCGGTTATAGGGGCGAAATGCTTGACGCGTTACAAACTTTAGCCGGCGCTGTTGCTAATATCGGTAGAGACGATTATAAAAGATTAGTAGTTGACTGTGAAGGTTACCGCCAAAAAAGAGAAGAAACTTTAAAAGGTCTTGCTGAAAGACTTGCTCAAAAAGCAGTTAAAACGGGTAGAAAAGTTACTTTAGAACCAATGAATCCGTTCGAAAGAAGAATTATTCACTCGGCTTTATCTGAAAACGAAGAAGTTAAAACGGAATCGTTCGGTCAAGAACCTAATCGTTATATCGTAATTATTCCTAACAACCTTAAACCTTATGAAAAAAAGAAAGGCGACTTTAAGGATAAAAGGGATAGACGTGACGGAAAAAGCGGTTTCAAAAGTGAAATGATTAAAACTACTAAAAAAACTAGTGGATTTGGCACTTACCTTGGAAACAGTTTAAAAGATTAATCACTAAATTAAAAATTTACTAAATTTTGCACCTATCTATATATAATATATAGCAAGGTGCATTTTTTAAAAGGTCTAATTATGAAATTTTTATATTTATTAGAATCGGTTAGAAATCCCGTGTTAAACGTTATAATGTCCCTCATAACGATGCTTGGTGAAGAAACGGTTGTTATCGTACTTGCGGTATTAATTTTTTGGTGTTATAACAAAAAAGACGGATACTACCTTATAACCGTTGGCTTTTTTGGAATGCTTATCAATCAGTTTTTAAAAGTACTGTTTAGAATTCCTAGGCCTTGGGTGTTAGATGAAAACTTTACAATCGTAGAAAGCGCGAGAGAGCAAGCAACGGGATATTCCTTCCCTAGCGGACACACTCAAAATTCAACGGGGCTGTTCGGTTCGGTTGCAATGTTTGCTAAAAAAAGATGGCTTAAAATTACTTGCGTTGTAATCTTACTTTTAGTTGCTTTTTCGAGAATGTACCTTGGCGTACACACACCGCTTGACGTTGGCGTTTCACTTTTAATAGGTGGCGCTTTAGTTATAGGTCTTTATCCGCTTATGAAAAAGTTTGAAGATAACAACTTATTTATGGCTATAATTTTTTCGTTAATGGCGGTTTTAGGCGTTGTTTGTTATATTTATATGAAAGGTATTCCTTTCCCTGACGTTTATCCAGAAAGCCCTGACGTTAAAAATATAGAAAACGGAATTTATAATTCAGCTAAACTCATTGGTTCGTCACTTGCACTTTTAGTTTCTTATTTCATTGAGAAAAAGTACGTTAAATTTGAAACGAAAGGTAGCATTTTAGCGCAAATTATTAAAGTTTTATTTGGTTTTTTATTGATATTAGCAATAAAATCAGGATTAAGTGCGCCTCTTGCTTTCTTGTTTGGTAAAAATTTAGGTGGAGCTATAAGATATTTTTTAATTATTACCTTTGCCGTAGTAGTTTGGCCAATGACGTTTAAGTTTATAAATAACTTATGTGAAAAAATTCACGTTAAAGTAAAAAACAAATTAGCAAAATAAAATAAAGGATAGCGAAAATTTCGCTATCCTTTAGTTTTTCTTTTCGTATTCAAACAAGCGATATAGTTTTTTAGATAGTCCGCCTGCATAAATTTTTGAAAATATAAATTTTTCAAAGCCTTTTAATTCGTTTATATACTTTTTAGGTGTCATTTCGTGTTCTTTAACAAAAATCAAACTATCATTTTGATAATCAAGTGGATTATCTATGCCGTAAACTTTTGTTACACCTACGCTATTTATAGGATTTCTTCGTTTTGACATTTTTACGGCAAACGTAGTATAACAATCCACTAAAAGCGAAAGGGTTTTAAACTTACCGCATAAACAATTAATGAGATTTTGCATTTCTTTAGCGGTTAAATACATACTTACGCCTTCCATAACAACGATTGCTAAATTTCCTTCTTGAATTTCCGATAACCACGCGTCTGTTCTTACGTCGCCTGCAATCATTTTATAATTATCCGTATCGGTATAATATTTTTTTCTTTCTTCGATAACGTCTAAAAAATCTACGTCATACCATTTATTGTTTTTTGCTCTTACACGTTCATTGCGACTATCTAAACCACAACCGATATGAATAACTACGGCGTCTTTCAAAGTCGATAGTTGTTGTTTAACAAAATTATCAAACACGGCACAGCGAATACCCATATAGTAAGCAAGCCATTTAGATTTTGATTTGCCTTTTAGGGTAAAATTTTCAAAACTCCAAATTTCTTCCGCTTTTTTATCTGTTAAAAATAAACCTTTTTTGCTAACGTAAGATTTTCCGTATAAAGGAATATATAAAGTTTTATTTACATTGTTCATAATTTCACCGATATTTAGTTTTTTACGCAAATAAATTTCGTGTTAGGGTAGTTAAGTTTTGTTTGAGGTGGAAAGTCGTAATCGCTTATAACCCCCGTTATTTTAGAAAAATTGCAAAGTTCAAAGTCGATTTCGTTAGAAATTTTTTTATTATCTACCAATAAATACACTTCTTTGGTTCTTTCTATCATATTTTTATATATTAAATAAAAAGACTCGTTAACGTTAACTTTTCCGTCGGGAGTAACGCTACCTACCGATATAAAGACCTTATCGGTGTGGTATTTTAACGAGTTTTCAATCGTTTCAAGCCCTGCAAGCATTGACGGCGCTTCAATAATCTTTCCGCCAAGACAAATAACGTTAATGCCTTCTTCGCCTAATAAAAGGGCAAGTTTAAGGTCGTGTGTGATTACAGTTATATCCTTTTTATCCATTAAATAAGACGCTAAATATTCAGTTGTTGTCGACGCGCCTATAAACACAACGTCGCCGTTAGAAATTAATTTTGCCCCTTCGCGTCCGATATGGCGTTTTTCTTTTTTCATATAGTCGTAACGGTACGGAAGCGCAGGAAGTTTTTTTTCGGTAAGTTCTACCCCACCGTAACTTCTTATAACAACGCCAAGTTTTTCAAGGTTGTTTAAATCCCTATTTATCGTTGCAGAACTGTAATTTATCATATCAACCAAGTCTTTTACCGTTGCATACTTTTGCTTTTTTAGTATTTTTACAATGGCGTCTTGCCTTAATTTTTGAGACATTTTAACCCCTTTAAAATTTGAGAAAGTTTGAGAATTTTGAAAAATTTTAAACGTTATGACAAAGTTTGAGAAATTTGATATAATAAGTATATAAGATATGCGTTAGTATGTCAAGGAGATTTTTATAATGAATAAAACTAAAAATTTAACGGAAGGTAATATATATAAAAATTTCTTTTTGTTTGCGATACCGCTAGTTTTATCGCAATTATTATCGCTTTCGTATAATATATTCGACTCGATGATAGCGGGTAAATTTATAAACAACTTCGCAGTTGGCGCAGTTGGCGCTACTTATATGTACGATTTATTTATTTTAACGCTAGTTGGTGGGTTTGCCGTTGGTTTTTCTATATATATAAGTAGAATATTTGGCGAAAAAGATTACGAAAGAATTAAAAACGACGTTTTGAACGTTTTAATTTTTATCGTAGGCGTTGTTATTATAATTGCGCTTTTTTCTATACTTTTTAGAAATCAAATTTTTGCTTTCTTTAAAATTGATAAAGAAATTGAAAACGACGCAATGACTTACTTTATAATACATAAATTAGGGTTGGTTTTTATCAATTTACAAGGCGTATTCGTTCATATATTAAATTCTCTTGGCGTTTCTAGTTACGTATTTATAATGTCGGCGTTGTCGGCGGTGTTAAACGTTGGCGGTAATTTAGTTTTCGTTTTGGGCTTTGGTATGAAAATCGAAGGTCTAGCGCTTGCAACGGTATTATCCGCTTTTATCGTTATCGTGTGTTACGTTGTTAAACTTTTTCTAATTTTTAAAGAGTTAGGCGTAGAAAAAACGCCTGTTAAGTTTTCGTTTAACTGTGTTAAGGAAAGTTTTAAATATTCCGTGCCTACTTGTTTACAACAAATGATAATGTATACTAGCGGAATTTTCATCACACCAGCAATAAACGCTTTAGGTCCTGCCGTTACTACGGGGTATTCTGTTGCTTATAAAATGTATAATCTACCAAGCGAAGTGTATTTTTCGGCGTCGAGAACGGTTGCCGTGTATACCGCGCAAAGTATAGGCTCTAAAAAACTTAACGGAATAAGAAAAGGTTTGTTTGTTGGGTTGTTCCAAAGTTTTATAGTTTCCTTGCCGTTCTTACTTTTAGCGGTATGTTTTGCTGGCCCTGTAGCATCTATATTCTTTGAAGATGGTTATAAAGGCGATGCCTTTAACTACGCCGTTTTGTTTGCTACTTATTACTTGCCGTTTGTTGTAATTAACGTTATAAATAATATCTCACACAACTTCTTTAGAGGTATGAAACAAATGACCTTGCTTTTAATTTCTACAGGGGTTGGCTCGCTTTCAAAACTCGTACTTGTTATAGCGTTAGTTCCTTTCCTTCATATAAACGGGGTTTTCCTTGGTTGGACGTTGTCTTGGTT
>JAZURK010000003.1:0-18137 GCA_045606165.1 Christensenellaceae bacterium | reverse complement strand
CGATCCGACTTAGGCTTAATAAATTTGTAATAATAGGTGGAGCGGGGTTAAAACCCAAGCGCAAACTAGCGTATTACTTTAAAGTTTATAAATACAAACTTTTAAAACGGTTTTTATCTAAAGAGAAAATGCTTTCGTACGGCTCTAGCGACTATAGAATGCTAAACGGTCCAATGCGCGAAAGTTTCACGATGATAGTAAATGAACATCAAGACGGCGAAATTTCAAAAATAAAAAACAAAACGCTTATAATTTACGGGGAAAACGACCAAGAAACCCCACTTTATATGGCGGAAAGATTCGCTAAAAAAATAAAAAACTCGTTGCTTTATACGGTTAAGGATGCAGGACATTTTTGTTTTACTGAAAAACCAAATGAAGTAAACGTACTTATTAAAGAGTTTTTAGGGTAAAGGGGTTATTATGTTTCTTCCGTTAGAACTTGAAAACATAGGGGAATTATTTTCTCTTAATACCATTTTAGGTTTTATCATTATAGGGGCGCTAAACGCTTGCTTAATGGTTTTAATTTCATATAAATTTTTCCAAACTATGCAACAATGCGGTTATAAAGGTAAGGAATATTTAACTTGGCTAGCAAGAAAAGACAACGTTTTTTTAACTAGACTTATAATGCTTTCAATCCTTTCGGTTTTAGGGTTTTTACTTACCAATATGGCACTTTCGTTTATTCAAAGCGATTTCGTTAGATTTTCGGGATTTATCGTATATTTTTTCTTTTTACTAGTATATTTTAGGGGTGAAAGAAAGCGTAAAGATAAACTTCCGCTCGTTATGACGAGGCGTATGATTAGGCTTGTTATAACATTTTCGCTAGTAACTATTATTTTTAGTTTTGCATTAGTAATTTTGGTAAACTTAATAGCGATACCGTTTAGGGCTAACTTGCTTGCTAACTTTAGATACGCTATTTTATGTTTGTGTCCAATCGTCGTACCGTATTTACTTTTACTTGCATATTATATTAACGAACCGCTTGAAAGGTCGATTATCAATAAATCCGTTAAAAAGTGCACGGAAACTTTAGATAGTTATCCAAACCTTATAAAAATAGGTATTACGGGTAGTTACGGTAAAACTTCGGTTAAGGAAATTTTAAAATCTTTACTTAACGAAAAGTATAAAGTTTTATCAACGCCAAAGTCGTATAACACTCCGCTTGGAATTGCCAAAACGGCAAAGCGTCTTGATGAAACTTACGACGTGTTTATTGCCGAAATGGGCGCAAGGCGCGTTGGTGATATTAAAAAATTAACGGAAATAGTAAAGCCTAATATTGCTGTAATTACTGGTATTACCGTACAGCATTTAGAAAGTTTTTTAGCGTTTGAAAACATTAAAAAAACCAAGTATGAGATTATCGAAAATATGAAAAGCGGTAAAGCCGTTTTCTCTGCCGATAACACTTTCACTAAAGAAATGAGTGAAAATTGCTCTTTCCCTTATAGGCTTGCAGGCATGGATAGTTCTTCTAATCCTTACGTTTACGCTAGCGATATAAAAATGGGGGATTTCGGCACGGAATTTACGCTAAACGTAGGTGACGAAAGCGTAAAGGTAAAAACGGAACTTTTAGGCAAGCACAACGTAACTAATATTTGTATAGCCGTTGCAGTTGCCGATTATTTAGGTCTTACTTTACCAGAAATAGCAATGGGTATTTCTAGTTTAAAAAGCATAAAGCATAGGCTTGAACTTATCAAAACAGATAACGGTATTATCACGCTTGACGATAGCTACAACGCTAACCCAGAAGGCGTAAAAACGGCGCTTGAAACTTTAAAGTGCTTTGAAGGTAAAAAGTATATCGTAACGCCAGGTATAGTAGAACTTGGTTTTGCCGAGGCGGAGAAAAACTTTGAATTCGGCGTTATGATTTCTAAAGTTTGCGACGGCGTAATCTTAATCGGTAGGGCGCGAACTTTAAAGATTAGGGAAGGTCTTTTAAGCGAAGGTTATAAAGCCGAAAAAATTATAATGGTAAACTCGCTTGAGGACGCTAAACAAGAACTTAAAACCCGCTTATCTAGTGGCGACGTAGTTCTTTTTGAAAACGACTTACCCGACAAATATAACTGACAAATAAATTCTAAAGAAACACCAAAGTTAAATTGCGTTTTTAACGGAGGTGTTTTTTTGAAGAACGTTTTAGTATTTTTTGGTGGAAAATCTTGCGAGCACGACGTTTCTATAATAACGGGCGTGTTAACGGTAAACTCGATAGATAAGCAACTTTTTAACGCGATACCCGTGTACGTTTCTCAAGACGGCGCGTGGTATACTGCGGACGTTTTAAAGGATATCGAGTGGTTTAAAAATAAAGACTTAACGAAACTGCAAAAAGTAACTTTACTGCCTAGCGACAATACTTTATATTCGGTAAAGAAAAATAAACTAAAACCCCTTTATAAAGTAGCGGTTGCTATTAACTGTATTCACGGACTTCACGGCGAAGACGGTACGCTTGCTGGATATTTAAAACTTTGTAAAATTCCTTTTGCTAGCCCCGACGTGTTTGCTAGTTCCGTTACTATGGATAAAGATTTTACCAAGGTGTTTTTATCGGGAATAAACGTAGAAAAACTGCCGTGCGTTAGGGTTTTTAAAGAAAGTTACTACCAAAACAAGCAAACGGCGGTAAAAATGCTAGTTAAAAAGTTTGGTTATCCCGTAATAATAAAGCCTTGTAATTTGGGTAGTAGTATAGGTATTAGCGTTGCTAAAACGGAAGACGAATTGCTTTTAGGGTTAGATAAAGCCTTTAATTACGATGAAAAAGTTATAGTAGAAAAGGCTATTAAAGGTTTTAGAGAAATAAACTGCGCAGGGTACAAAAGTGGGGATAAAATTATAATTTCCGAGTGCGAAGAACCTATCACCGCAAACGAAATTTTATCCTTTACCGATAAGTACCAAGGCTCAAAGGCTGGCTCTAGTAAAAAATTTCCTGCTGAAATTCCTAAAGAATTAAGCCAAAAGATTAAAAGTATTACCGAAAAAGTTTATAGAAAAGCCGACTTTAACGGCGTTATTAGAATAGACTATTTAATTTTAGGCGAAAAGGTGTATTTAAACGAAATAAATTCCGTTCCCGGTTCGCTAGCGTATTATTTGTTTTGCGACACGGTAAACGATTTTTCTAAAATGTTAACCGATTTACTTAACGAAGGTATTCGCAAAGAAATTAGAAATTCAAAGCGGGAATATACATATAATTCTAGCGTTTTAACGCAAATTAAAGGTGCAAAAGGCGGTAAAGCGCGCTAAACCTTTGACAAAGAATTAAGTAAATGCTAAAATAACTTTTGAAGAGAGTTGTACGGCTGCGGGAAAGAAATTTCACGAGGAAAGTCCGAGCTTCGCGTAGCGTGGTGCCGGTTAACGGCCGGTGAAGGTGACTTCAAGGAAAGTGCAACAGAAAATTACCGCAACGAAAGTTGTAAGGATGAAAAGGCGAGGTAAGAGCTCACCGCCCTTACGGTAACGCAAGGGGCAGTGTAAACCCCACCTGAAGCAAGATGGGAATGGGATTAAGCGTGCTACGCGCTCCCGTTTGTTTTATTCGCTTGAGGCAATAAGTAATTATTGTCCTAGATAGATAGCCGTATTAAATGACAGAACTCGGCTTACAGGCTCTCTTCTCTTTAAAAAAGTCGCTAAAAAGCGACTTTTTTTGTTTAGGCTCCGTCTCTAGTTTGATTGATAAAGTCCTAATGAAACGCGTCGTAATACTGCGTTAAAGCCCTTGAAAAGATGTAAACTCTTATCCGCGGGCGTTTGCCTTGTCTTACTAGCGTTTGATTAGTCCTTTTATATCAATCTCACTTCGAGCCGTCGCCTTTGACTCCGTTGGTTGTTAATACAAAGTAACGAAATACGTCGTTAAAGCCCTTGACAATATGTAAACTATTGCCTGCGGGCGTTTGCCTTGTCTTACTAGCGTTTGATTAGTCCTTTTTAATCAATCTCACTTCGAGCCGTCGCTTTTTTGGTATTAAACTACAAATTTTTACAAAAGAGTTGACATATCGTATATTTTAATATAAAATATAACTCGATATAAGGAGAAAACTGCGGTGCAAAATAGCAAGATTTTAAAGCCTATGAAATCGGCTTTTATAGATTTTGATATTTTTACTTTGGCTTTTGAAACGCTTAAAAAGTGTTTCATAGTTTTTCTCGCGTCATTTTTCAAATTTATCGTTTTAGTTGAAGTTTATAAAATCTTTAACAGCGCATTTGAGCTTTATACGCTCGTTTACCTATTTTTATCACTTTTTGAAATGACTGACGGATTTACCCTTTTATCTATTACATTTTCTATGATTTTCATTTTTATAGTGATAATGGTATCCGTATGCGTATTTTTTGATAAAAAAGGTAATAATGAAGTTGAATGTAAAAATTCATACTTCAAAACTTTTTGCGTGGTTTCAAGTAGACTTAACTGTTAAAATTTAATAGTGTCTCTTTTAGCGTGCCTTAATTTACATATCGTTTTTATGTGCGTTAAAAGGCGTATTGCCGATTAACTTATAGTTATCGGTATTTTTTTTAAATAAAATTTACATAAGAGTATTTTGATATGGGTATTTATTATATTGTTTTAACAATTTCAGTTTTAATATTATCGGCGCTAGCCGTTTGCGTATATAAGTATTTTAATGCGAAGTTTTCTTTATTCCAAAAAATTGCGGGATTAGTAATCGGCGTCCTTCTTCTTTTTAGATACGCGCTTGCCGATTTGTATTTAGAAGGCTTGATTTTTCCTGAAAGCGTTTTAGGATTTTCTAGTTTTAAAGAACTTACTTTCTCTGCTATACTTATGTGGATTGAAGTTCCGTTTGCACTACTCGTTATTTTATATCCTTTCTTTAAAAAGGTTAAAACGGTTAGGGTTATAACTTCTTTCGTTTCGCCAATCATTTTTATTTTATCCACAGTTTGTTTAAAAAATATCTTACTTGCTAACTTTGGGTTAGAAATTTACGACGTAACTGCTAGGGCGGTATTGCTTTCGATTGAAATAGGTTTTGGTTTAGCCGTTTCCGTTTTAAGTTTAGTAAACTACGTTTTAAATATCAAAACGGAAGAGTATAAGTTTGATACTAAAACGGTAATTTACGCGGTGTTATCGGTAATCGGTATGATAATGATTACTATGCCGAACTATATTCCGCAGTTATTATTAGACCCTTACAGATACGCGCACAAGGTAGACGACCTTAACCTTTATCACAGGTTTTATCTTTATCCAATAATTATCGTGCCAATCGGGCTTTATTTAGTGTTAAAGAATAAATCGGAAGAAACTAAAAACTTTGCCCTTTTATTCTACGCGCTTTCGGGTTTATTCTTATACACGTTAACTCATAAGTTTGAAGATTTTACTAACGTATCCGGTCTTCCTTTCCACTTATGTAACACGGCGCTTTACATTACGCCTTTATGTTTAATATTCAAGTGGAAAAAGGTTTTCTACTTTACCTACTTTATAAACGTACTAGGCGCGTTTTTAGCAATGGCACTTCCTAACTATAACATGGAAGGGTTGAACGGTACGCTTATAGTAGCAGACGTGCTTAACTTTTATAGGTCGCACTATCAAGCGTTCTATATGCCGTTACTTGCGGTAGGGCTTGGAATTTTTGATAGGCCAAGACTTAAGGAATTTAAGTATTCGCTCGTAGCATTTGCCGTTTATTACGCTTTAGTTTTAATTTTAAACGGTTGGTTCACTAACTACGACGAAGGTATTGACTATTTCTTTATCAACAGTGACTTTATTGCCGATAAACTTGGTTCTTGGGCGGAAAACTTACGAAATATCACCCTTGAATTTAAAATAGGCGAATTAAACTTCAAGTATTATCCAGTATATCAAGTGCTTTATTTTAGCGTATACGTAGTTTTATCACTTGCAATGTGGTTTATATATGAACTTGGCTACGACGTAATAATGGGCTGGAAGGATATTGCTAAAAGAAACGAAATAGTAAAACAAGACGAATTTGCACTTCAATCAAAATTAAACGGACGCGATAAAGGAGAACCTATGGACTTATCTAGCGTAGATAAACTTATTTTAAATAACTTCACAAAAAGATACGGTAAAAGTGACGTTTACGCCGTTAAGGACGCTAACTTGGAAGTAAGCGCGGGCGAAGTATTCGGCTTTTTAGGACCAAACGGCGCTGGTAAATCCACTATTATAAAAAGTATAGTAGGTATTCAAACTATTACGGGCGGTTCAATTACCGTTTGTGGATACGACGTAAAAACTCAACCGGTTGAGGCAAAATCTCAAATAGGTTTCGTTCCCGACCATTACGCGCTTTATGAAAAATTAACGGCTAGGGAATACGTTAACTATATAGCCGACCTTTATGAAGTTCCTGTTGACGTTAGAAACGAACGATTGGATGAATATATCAAACAATTCGAGTTTGAGGCGGCTATTGATAACCCTATTAAAACGTACTCTCACGGTATGAAACAAAAAGTTACTATTATGGCAGCGCTTATCCACGACCCTAAAATTTGGATATTGGACGAGCCTTTAACAGGTTTAGACCCTAATAGTATCTTCCAAGTTAAAGAGTGTATGAAAAACCACGCTAAAAAGGGCAATATCGTATTCTTCTCAAGTCATATTATCGACGTAGTTGAAAAAATTTGCGATAAGATTGCTATTATTAAAAAAGGTCAAATTCAATGTGTAAAAACCATCGAAGAAATTGAAAAGACCGACACTCTTGAAAACTTCTATATGAACATCATTAACGGTAAAGAAGTTGAAGCGATTAAAGTTGTAGAAACAGTAAAAGGTGTGTAATATGAAAAAACTTTACTCACTTGTTGCTATGCAACTTGCCGATAAACTAGATTTTTCTTTTCTAAAGAAATTTAGGTCGGCAATATTTACAATAATTTTAAGTTTAGTAAAATTCGTTGTGGTAACGGTAGCGTTCTATTTATTGTTTATGATATGCTCGTTACTTGGCGTATTCGGTTTAGGTAAAGAAATCCCAGATACCGTTATAGCCGTTATCTTTACGGTAATACAATTACTTTCGCTTATAACTTGTACGGTAGGGCTTACCGATTCACTTTATAAATCGCAAGATAATAGGGTGCTTTTAACTCTTCCCGTTGAACATAACCAAGTTTTTTTCTCTAAACTCATAATGTATTTCGTTTACGAAATAAGAAAAAACTTATTTTTTACTTTACCGCTTTTTATAGCGTACGGCATAAACAATAGCGCGATATTTTATTATTATTTATGGCTAATCATTGGTTTCGTGCTAGTTTCGGCTCTTCCCGTTGCGCTGGGCGCGGTGTTAAGTATTCCTTGGCTTTTTGTTTCACAGTTTATTGATAAACACAAAATATTACAAGGCGCGATTATTATCTGTATTAGTTTAATTATTGCGGAAATACTTTTTAAACTTGTTAGTATAATTCCATCTAACATTAACATTATTGCGCAATGGACTAATATTAGCGAACACGTTATAAAGCCGTTTTTAACTAGGTTTACTGAAATTTTTAGCCCTTATTACTACGTAACGCTTATGATTGTAGGCGGAACGCTTGCAATTTCTAAAAATATCTTTAGTGGAAACGCGTTGATTTACTTTTTAGTACTTTTATTGTTTTTAGCCGTTTGTATTGCAATTGCATACTTTCTTGCTAAACCGTTATTCTTTAAAATGGCGTCTAAACAATTCGAATACGAAAAGAAAGTAACACCACCAAAGAAAAACAAGGTACACAACAGATATTTAAGTCCGTTTTTCCAAGACGTAAAACGCAACTTTAGAAGTAGCAAATATATCGTTAATATAATGTTACAAATTTTCTTGCCGTCAATACTAATTTTCTTGCTTAACAAGTTGTATTCGGCAATGCAAACTAGTTTTAACGGTCAGTTTATGACTAAAGCGTTTAATATGGTAGTGCTTTATTTATCGGTGCTTTCGTTTAATAACGAATACGCGTCCGTTTATAGTAAAGACGGTAACGCTAGATTTATTGAAAAAACTAGACCTATTACCCCTTGGGTATTAACTTTTTCAAGATTAGTTCCAAGGATTATAATATCAACTATTTCGGTTATTAGCGCAGCGTGTTTCTACGTTTATACGTCAGGCGCGTCGACTTTCGAACTCGTATGCGTTTCGATAACGGGTAGCGCGTTGAGCGTAGCCCACTTACTTTGGTCGGCAGAAATGGATATTATGAATCCGCAAAGCGACCAATACGCAACTATAGGTCTTGAATTTGATAATCCAAACGTAAAAAAAGCAACGATATTCGCCCTTTTAATTTCGGCAATATTCGCGTTTTTAGTATACTTCTTGGCTCCATCGGGTTTAAACTCAACTTTTGTTAAACTTGCTATATTAAGTACGGCATTTATGCTTGCTAGAGTATATTTATATTTTATTAGAGTAAAACTCTATTATAAGGAGAGGTAATTATGTCAAAACCTACAATATTGATTTTAGTGGTAGTTTACCTTGCCTCCGTTTTAATAGTTGGTATATTCGGTATGCAAATTATGTCGTTTAACAATATAAACTATATAGCGAGTATATCCCTTATAAACGATAACGACCATTTAGAGTTTAGCCACGATAGAAATTTATTAGTTTTAAAAGAAACGTCTAAAGACGACGAGGCAACCCCTTATAAAGAGTACGATTTAGTTATACTTGAATATAAAGCGGGTATGACTATAAAAATCACACCGCGTTTAACGGCGGTAGACCCTACTTTAGACCCTACTAATAAAGAACTTGACGTAAGTGTTTTCTGCAACGAAAACTTCCCAAACTGCATTACTTATGCTAACGGAGTGTTTACTATAAACAGTATGGGAGACGCAATTATAACGTATCGTTCTAAAGATAACTCTAACCAAAAAATGGTTATAGAATTTTGAATTTTGTAATTTACGTTGAATAACGTTTAAATTTTATTACTAAAAGGAGAAACACTATGAAAAAATCCAAACTTTTGGCAATTCTTTCACTTGTAATCGTAATGGTTATGTCCCTTATGATTACCGCTTGTGGAGATTTGGCTATCAAAGAAATTAAAATGGATAGCGAAACGTTTACGGGTGAGTACGTTGTAGGCGAAGAAATTGACTATTCTAAAATGAACGTAATAGTTACTTACGAAGACAATTCAACTTCCACCCACAAACTTACAGACGAAGGCTTTTCTTACACGCCTATCGATACTGCTACTGTTGGAACTAAAGAATTTAAAGTTTCTATTAAAGGCGTAAGTATCGTATTAAACGTAAAAGTTAACCCAGCGCTTTCATCTATTGAAGTGTTTAACGGTCAAACTGAATACGTTGAAGGCGACGTTATCGACTATTCTAAAATAATGTTAAAAGTCGTTTACGGTGACGATAGCGAAGGCTTTATCAACCTTACAACTAAAGGGGTTACTTATAACCAAATCGACACTTCAATCGTTGGCGAAAAGACTTTAAATATTGAATATCAAGGCAAAACTACTACCTTAAAAATTAACGTAAAGGCTAAAGCAGTGCTTGATAGTATTGAAATTTTTAACGCTAAAACTAACTATGCGTTAAATGAAGAAATTGATTATTCAGCAATCATTTTAACTGTAAATTATTCCGACGGAACCGAAGGTCTTATCAACCTTGCAACACAAGGCGTTACTTATAACAAAATCGATACTTCAGTAGCGGGCGAAAAGACTTTAACCGTTACTTACCAAGGCAAAACTTGTGAACTTGTTGTAAAAGTTAACGAACCTACGGTTAAATCGATTGAAGTTGTTGAAGGCGTTAAAGCCGAATATAAAGTAGGCGAAACTATTAACGCTAGCGAAATTAAACTTAAAGTAGTTAAAGACGATGCGGATTCTACCGTTGAATACGTATACTTAAACGATGAAGACGTTTCGTACTCGGTTGACTTAACAAGCCAAGGCGATAAAGTTTTAAGTATCACTTACGGTGGCGTTACCGTTGTTAAAGTTATAAGCGTTATTGCCGTTCTTGAATCAATTGAATTTGATTACGCTGACGGTTTAGTTGTTGATTATAAATCAGCGATTGATTATTCTGATATTTATTTCAACGCTATTTATAACGATGCTAACGCTAACGAAAAGGTTTATTTAGATGCTGAAGACGTTGAAATTATCGACGAAGTTGATACCAACGAACTCGGCAAACACACTTTAACGGTATCATACCAAGGCAAAGTAGCATCTATTCAAGTAGAAGTTATAAAAGCCGACGCTATAAAACTTACTAAATTTTCAATTCCACAATCGTATATCGACTTTAAAGACGCATCTGCCGTTAAGGACGAAAGTTTAATTACGGATACTGAATTTGCAATAAAAGGTAAACCATATATCGTTGGTAACGTAAATAGATTCAAATTCGCACCTACAACGGAATACTTTGATATGGATTTACTTGATTCAGTTGAAGTTGAAAACCCTGTAACTACTTACGTTTTACAACTTAAAGGCGAAAACGGCGAATATGCAACCGTTGACGGTCAAATTTATATCGAAAGTATTGTTAACAATATGTATAAGTTTAGCGCTGATGCGGAAGGTAAAGAGTTTAAACTTATCGTTTCGCCTGATAAAGAAATTTACGATCTTTCAAGGTGGAATAACGTTGCCCCTACCGCTACTATTGAATTTAAAGTAGAAAAAGCGTATAACGTTTACGACGTTTACGGTTTATCGGTAATGGATAACTTAAACGTTAAAAACTGGGCAAAAATTAAAGACCGTACACTCGTTTACGACGATAAGAAACTTTCGGAATATACCGACGTAACTTTAGTAGTTCTTCACAACGATATTTCCGTTGACGCGGATAAACTTCCAAGCAACTATTTCTGGAGTGAAAATACGCCTTACTACGATATGGCGCTTGCAAACGCAAAAGAGGCTGATAAAGCATCCGGTAACATCTTAACTTTCGCTAAAAAGTTAAAAGGTTCACTTCGTGACGGTTACGGTACCGATGACTTATACAACCATAACGGCGATTATTATAACAGTACTAATTCTAACATTTACGATGAAGACGGCGATGGCATTAAAGAAGACTATAACGAATATAGTTGGCGTAACGTAAATATGCAAAAGGGTATTTTCAACACTAGCCAATGCTCAATTTCCGGTAACTATATGACCGTTACTACTAAAGATAGCGCAACTAGGTCTTTAACAACTGTAATGTGTTATGAATATAAGTCGGGCGATAAGTTAAAAATGTTTAACCCTATTTCCCACTGGTCGATGTTCAAGTTCTACAAAACGGGAACAGAAGAGTTAAATATCAACGTAGAAAACGTATTCTTACAAGGTAATATGCCTAAAGTAAACGACAGTGGTTTACCAGCAGGCTTAATGGGTATTAATACACTCGTTGACGAACTTACCGTTGATAACGTTGTTACTTCACAATTCTATACTCATATCATTTGTGATGAAATGGAAGGCGTGCAAAGTAAATTAAACTTCAAAAACTCAAGAATGAAAGACGCTTACTCTAATATGATTTACTTATGGAGAGCGAAGGTTGAAGTTGAAAATTGTATAATGAAGAACGCTGGTGGTCCGTTATTTATTCTTTGCGATGGCGAACGTCCAGCATCAGACCCTGACGGTTATGAAGAGGCTGTTCTTAATATTGATACAAAATCAGTTTTAGAATCTTACGCTGCTGGTTCTGAAGCGTGGTATACTATCTTCGATGCAACTGCATTGTTTACACAACTTAAGAATATGAACGCCTTATGTATGAATATGAAAAACTTCTTCAAAGCAGCAAATCCTCTATTAGAAGGTTACGGTTGCAATAAGTCATACGTTCATAACGTAAACGGCGCAGAGCAACTCAACCTTATCGCAGTAGTAATTCCTTCACCAGGCGTTATTATGACTCCAAGAAGTGATGACGACTTATTACACGTTAAAGGTAAAGTAATAAGAGGCGAAGAAGAATTTGATATTAACGCTCAACCTACTAGCGTTATTAAATCGTTTGGTTCAGTAGCATTTACAAGCGGTGGTCAATACGCGTTTATGCCAACAACGTCTTCTATTGCTCCATTTATGGCACTTGCAAGTCAAGGTGTTCCTGGCGCAGACCAAGTTCCTTGCAACTTCAATAATAGTTCTGATTGGCTTTCTATCACTATGAGTGCAAGTTCACTTGGCGCTACAAACGCTCCTTACTTTAACGTTATTATCGGTGACTTTAAAAACGTTTAATAAATAAAACTAAACGGCTTGGCGGAAATCCGCCAAGCCGTAATTTTTATATAAAAATCCCCTTGCGATTGCAAGGGGTAATTTTAATCTTCAAAAAGTGGGGTAGAGAAATACCTTTCGGCAGTGTCTGGAAGAACTGTTACTACAGTTTTGCCCTTGCCGAGTTTTTTAGCAAGTTTAATAGCCGCCGCTACGTTAGTTCCGCTAGAGATACCGCACATAATACCTTCTTTTTTAGCAAGGTCTTTAGAAGTTTGTAGCGCCTCTTTGTCTTTTACGATACAAATACTAGAGTAAATTTCTTGATTTAAAATTTTAGGAATAACGCCGTCGCCTATACCCATTTGGATATGCGTACCGATAGAACCGCCCGACAAGATAGCAGCGTCTTCAGGTTCAACCGCCCAAATTTCAATGTCTGGATTTTTTTCTTTCAATCCTTCGCCGATACCCGTAATCGTTCCGCCCGTACCAATACCCGAGCAAAAACCGTGGATAGGTCCGTCTACCGCGTCTAAAATTTCTTTAGCGGTAACGTTTCTTTGAATCCAAGGGTTAGCGGGATTTTCAAACTGTTGCGGTACGAAAACGTTTTTATCCTCGTTTTTCATTTTAAGGGCAAGTTCAACGCATTCTTCAATACATAAACCAATATTGCCGTTATCGTGCACTAAAATTACTTCCGCGCCGTAGTGTTTTACGAGTTTACGTCTTTCTTCACTAACCGAGTCAGGCATAATAATTTTAGTTTTATAACCTTTAACGCAACCAACGAGCGCCAAACCTATACCTTGGTTACCGCTTGTAGGTTCAACGATAATGCTGTCTTTGTTAAGTAAGCCTTGTTTTTCAGCCTCTAAAATCATATTGTAAGCCGTTCTAGTTTTAATAGAACCGCCAACGTTTAAACCTTCGTATTTTACAAGGATAGTCGCGCTATCGCTATCAGTCATATTATTAAGTTTTATAATAGGCGTATTGCCTATTGCCTCTAATATATTATTGTAAATCATAATTCTCTTTCTATATAATATTAAATTCAAATAGTATTTTATCACATTTTTTTACTTTGGGCAATCAAAAACAATACTTATTGACAAATTCATATTAACTTGGTATTATGTTAAAGGTGAAATTATGATTAAAATTACTACTTTTGACTATTTAAACGGCAAGGAAATTAAAGCATTTACCCTTAAAAACGAAAATTTAGAAGTAACCGTATTAAACTTTGGCGGAATTATTCAATCTTTTAAAGTTTTTAATCAAACGGATATAGTTTTAGGCTTTGACACACTTGCCGAGTATATTAAATATGATACTTACGCGGGCGCTATAATAGGTCGCGTTGCAAACGTTATAAAAGACGCTAAATACACCCTTGACGGCGAAACTTTTATTCTTACTAAAAACGCGGGCGAACACTCGAACCACAGCGGATTATCGGGTTTTGATAAACGCGTTTTCGACTATGAAATTCAAGGGGATAAACTTATATTATCCACCTTTAGTCCCGACGGTGAAGGCGGTTTTGGCGGGAACTTAAATTTTAAGGCGGAGTATTCGTTAGAGGATAGCGATTTGCTTGTGGAATTTACGGCAAAAAGCGATAAGAAAACTCCGTTTGCGCCAACGTTGCACCCTTATTTTAACTTGTCTTGTAGCGATAATATTTACGATACTATACTTAAAATTCACGGCGAAACAATCACGGCGGTTGACGGTGACGGAGTGCCAACGGGCGAAATGCTTTCCGTGAAAAACACACCGTTTGATTTTACAGAAGACAAGGCGATTGGCAAGGATATTTTTAGCGACGACCAAGAACTTAAAAGGGCGGGCGGTTACGATATTAATTATCTAACTGAAGAAAGTTTAAAATGTATAGCAACCGATGAAAAATCGGGTATAACTTTAGGCGTTTATTCGGATATGGTTGGGTTGCAATTATACACGGCAAACGACCTTAACGGAATAGTTGGTAAAAATGGCAAAATTTACAATAAACACGGTGCTTTTTGCGTAGAGCCACAGTTTGTTCCAAACGCGGTAAACAAGCCTATTTACGACTCGCCAATAATAGAAAAAGATAGTGAAGTTTTGCACTATATAATATACAGTGTGAAGAAGTTAAAATAACATAAATACAAGACAATTATATACTTGACTTTTAATTTTACTTATTGTATCATACAATAAGATAGTAAAATATGGAAAAAAATTATTTATTAAACAAGCAACGAATTTTAAAAAATTTAACGGCTGTAAAAAACGCTTTTAGCGCTTTCAAAAAAGGGTTTTCACTTGGTAAAAACAGCGAAGAACTGTTTAAGCCGTTTATATCTTCGCTTGATAACGAACTAGGCGCGTACGAGATTTTGTACGACTACGTTTTAGGTGAAGACTCTACGGGGATTGAGGGTAAAACTCAAAACTATACACCTAAACTTCACGATACGATTATTATGGATATAAGCGTTAAATTCGGTGGGGTTTGGTGCGACGTAACCCGAACTTTTTTCGTGGGCGAGCCCACTACAAAACAAACTGAAGTTTTCAAAATGCTTAAAAGCGCTATAAAAAATGGCGAAACCGCTTTAAAACACGGTGCGAAAGCAAGTGAGGTGTATAACGCCGTTAACAGCGAACTTCAAAAGAGCGGTTACGAATTAGTCCACCACGCAGGGCACAAAATTTTAACTGACGCGTTAATGCAACCGCAGTTTTTACCCGAAAACGACGGATTAATTGAAAACGGTAATTTTTACACTTTAGAGCCTGGCGTATATAAAGATTTCGGTATAAGGCTAGAAAACGATTATTTAGTAATTGACGGTGGTGTTGAAAATCTTTTTGAAGAATTAATGCCACTTGATATAAAGGAGTATATTTTAAAATGAAAAATACTTTAGGCGGGGCGTACGCGGTACTTTTAACCCCATTTAAAAACGGACAAGTTGATTACGACGCGTTTAAAGCGCAAGTATTGCGTTTACAAGGCAGTAACATAGCAGGATATATGGTAAACGGCAGTACGGCTGAATTTCCTACTCTTTCGTTTGAAGAACAAAAGAAACTTGTGGAAATCGTTTACGAAAATAAAGACAAAAATAAAAAGATTATCGTTGGCGCGTGCGCAAGCAATATTAAAGAGTGCTACGATAGATGCGTATTAGCAAAACAAGTAGGCGCGGAAGGCGTTTTAGTTTGTCCACCGTTCTACTTTAAATATACCAAGCAAGAAAGGGAAGAATTCTATACTAAACTTGCTGATATTTCGCCTGTTCCCGTTATTTTATATAACGTTCCTTTCTTTACTCAAGAATTAGAACTCGACGTTATTTATCGTTTATCTAAACACCCTAACATTTGGGGTATTAAAGACAGTAGCGCTAATATGAAAAGGATTATTCATATGGTAGAAAACGTTGGTGGTGAAGACTTTAAGGTTTTAACGGGTACAGACGATATTTTATTCCCAGCGCTCATAGGCGGTTGCGTTGGCAGTATGACTGCGCTTGCTACAATTTACCCTGATAAAATTTTCAATATCTATAAATACGTGGGCGAAGGCAATTTAGAAAAGGCTAGACAAGAACAACATTCTATTTTACCTTGCTTAAGAGAGGCGGATAGCGAAACCTTCCCACTCGGCTATAAAAAACTTATGGAAAAGGCTAGCGGTATTCCGTTTGGCAATAAAGGAGACGAATTATGAAAGCAGCCGTTTGGACGGGTATTAATCAAATAGAAGTAAAGGATATACCTATCCCTGAAATCGGTAAGGAAGAGGCGCTTATCAAAGTAAAATGCGCGGGCGTTTGCGTTACCGATTATCACATTATTTCGGGGTATTTAAAAATAGGTAAGTATCCTAACGTTCAAGGTCACGAAATTTGCGGTGTAGTTGATAAAATTAATAGCGAGCGCGACGATATCAAAGTAGGTCAAAGATGCGTTATAGCAACTTCGCTTGGTTGCGGACATTGCGCGTACTGTAGGGCGGGCAAGCAATACCTTTGTAAAGACAGTTCGGAAATCGGCTACTTCCCACACAACGGCGGTTATGCCGAATACTTAAAAGTTCCCGTTTCCGCTATCGTGCCTATACCCGATGCGGTTAGTGACTACGCGGGTAGTATTTTAGAAAGTACGGTATGCCCAACCGAATCGTTAATGCGCGTAGGTATTCCCGTAAACTCTACCGTTTTCGTAACGGGCGTTGGTCCTGCGGCGCTTGCGTATATTATGCTTGCTAAAATTATGGGCGCGGGTAAGATTATTGCGCTTGTTAGGGGCGAGTTTAAAGCGCAAAGGGCGTTAAAGTTCGGTGCGGACGCTGTTATCGACACTACAAAAACCCCTGATATCCAAGCGGAAATTATGAATATGACAAACGGTGAAGGCGCAGATATAGTTATCGAGGCAACGGGCGCGGGCGAAATTATCACCAAAGCGATTTTATGTTGTAAAAAGGGTGGAACTGTTATTCAGTACGGTATTCCGGGCGATAACGATACTACCATTTTACCTGTTAAGGAATTGATTGTTAACGAAATTACTTTGACGGGCGCGGTAGGTAATACTAAAGCGTGGTATCCGCTTGTAGAACTTATTGAAAAAGGCAAACTCAACGTAGAACAAATGGTTACGCACAAGTTTAAAATCGAAGATATAAACAAGGCGTTTGACTTATATAGAAACCGTGATAAAGAACTTATTAAAGCGGTTATTGAATTTTAAGGAGAAGATTTTATGAAGATTACTGACGTAGAAGTTATCGTCGTTAGACAAGACGAAGTTAAAATGATAGGTGACGGCAGTCAAGACACTGCGGTTATTTTAGTGCATACCGACGAAGGTATTACGGGTATCGGTGAAGTTGATAGTTCGCCAGAAGTAGTAAAGGCTATCGTTGAAACACCTGCATCGCACGACCAATGTAGAGGTTTAAGGGATATCTTAATCGGCGAAAACCCACTTAACGTTGAATATTTATGGTATAAAATGTACCATTTTAGTTATTATTACACTCGTCGTAGCGTTGGTATCCACGCTATGAGTGGTATTGATATCGCGCTTTGGGATATTGCTGGTAAAAAATTAGGCGTTCCCGTTTCAATGCTCATCGGCGGTAGGTTTAGAGAAAAAATCCCTGCATACTGCTCGGTATTGATGCCTGAAACTAAAGAAGAAATCTTCGACCTTGTTAACCACCATAAACAAGAATGTAACTATGCTGGTTATAAATTCGGTTGGGGCGCGCTTGGTCAAAGCGAAGAAAAGGACGTTAAACTCGTTGAATACTGCCGTGAGGCTGTTGGCCCAGACGCTAAACTTATGATTGATATCGGTATGCGTTGGACTGATTATAAATACGCTTTACGCGTAGCAAAAGAATACGAAAAACAAAAAATCTATTGGCTTGAAGAACCTTTCTGCCCTGATAGAACTGATGATTTCGGTAGACTTTCAGACAATATGAATATATCGCTTGCATCGGGCGAAGAATTCGGTACTATGTTTGAATTTAAAGATATGTTAGACCTTGGCAAAGTAGATATCGTTCAACCTGATATGAGTCGTTGCGGTGGTATAACTATGGCTAAAAAGATTGCCGATATGGCGCAAGTGCGCGGTAAAAAACTTATTCCGCACGCGTTTAAAACGGGTATCTTAATCGGCGCTACTTTACAACTTATCGCGGCTATTCCTAACGCGGATATTTTAGAATACTGCGCGCAAGAAACGGTACTTTCTAAAACTTTAATTAAAAACCACTTCCAACTTGATAAAGACGGTTACGTTCATATTCC
>JAZURK010000002.1:0-2729 GCA_045606165.1 Christensenellaceae bacterium | reverse complement strand
TACGCTACCTGCTAAAGTACCGTCTTGAAGTCTTGCTTCGCCGTTTTTAACGATAACTACTTGACCGCCTAATTCAGATTCACCGTCAGGCATATGTTTAGCACGCATACTGTCGGTAATTAAAGTTACTTTATCGTGTGGTTTGTTTTTAATAACGAGTTTGATTGCAGGAACGCTAACGTGAATCAAGTCGCAAATAAGTTCCGCGTTAAGTTCGTCGTTTAAAAGAGCCGCGCCAACAACGCCGGCGTCACGGTGATGTAAACCCGTTTGAGCGTTGTAAGTATGAGTAACGTTAGTCATACCGAATTTAATAGCGTTTAAGCAATCGTTGTATTTTGCACCCGTGTGAGCAATAGACGCTACTATTCCGTTTTCGTTTAAGTATTTAACTAAATCTTCCGCGCCTTCTACTTCTGGCGCTAACGAAACGATTTTTACCGATTTATTTGAATCGTTATAGTATTTTTCAAAGATTTTAGCGTCTGGTTTAGCAACGTATTCAAGAGGTTGCGCACCAACGTGTTTAGGAGAGATGAACGGACCTTCAAGGTGAACGCCACCAACCGCAGCGCCTTCAGCAAAATTCGCTTTTATGTAATCGCCAACCGCGTTTAACGCTTTTGTTATGTTTTCTGGACTTTGAGTCATTGTTGTTGCTAAAAAGGTAGTAGTTCCTTCGCTTGCAACTGCTACTGCGATACTTTTAAGAGCGTCGATAGAGCCGTCCATAGCGTCGCAACCTGCCGCACCGTGAATATGTTCGTCAATAAAGCCAGGAACAACAACTGCGTTAACGTTTGAAAAATCCGCAAATTCTTCAACGTTTGCGCCTTGCGTTAAACTAGCAATCTTGCCGTTTTCAAATCCGATATCAGTTTTAACAATACCTTTACCTTCAATATATACGTTTACGTTTTTAAATCCTTGCATATTATTCTCCTTTCCCCGAAGAGTTTTCGGTGTTTTGTTTTTTAAATTTATTATAAATGGCTTGTTGTTTTGCCATTTCTTTATCAGTTAGTTCTTGAACGTAATTACTAAACAACTCAATACGTTTTTGATAGTAAGGCTTAAATATAAATAGCCAACCTAGTATAAAAAGCCATAAAAACACACCCACCACGAAAGAAATTATACTAGCGTTATTACCGTTAAAGCCTTTATAATAAGAAAGAATTACAACCATAGTAATAGTGATAATAATCGCGAATATTAAGGCAAAAACCAATAAAAACCTCATACTTTTAAGAGAGTTTTTCATTTTTGCAATACTGCTTGTGTAGTACGCCCTTTCGCCCATTTCTCTTATTTTAGACATATCTTTTTCAGTCAGTTTTTTCTTTTGTCGTTGATTTTTAAACTCGTCTCTAATCAATTTTATCCGCCTCCAATAACCTTTTAATAAACTCGCCCGTAAAACTGTTTTTATTTTCAGCGACTTCTTCAGGCGTGCCCGTAGCAACTATTTGACCGCCACCGTCACCACCTTCAGGTCCTAAATCTACGATATAATCGGCAACCTTAATAACGTCGAGATTGTGCTCGATTACGATTACCGTGTTACCACCGTTGCGAAGTTCCGTTAAAATATTTATAAGTTTGTTTACGTCGTAAGCGTGTAAACCCGTAGTAGGCTCGTCTAGAATATATAAAGTTCTACCCGTTGAACGCTTGGAAAGTTCCGTTGCAAGTTTAACCCTTTGCGCCTCGCCACCCGATAGCGTGGTTGACGATTGACCAAGTTTAATATACCCAAGCCCTACTTCACATAAGCGCTTAACTTTATTGTAAATTTTAGGAACGTTAGCAAAAAATTCTAATGCCTCGTCGCAAGTCATATCAAGTACGTCAGCAATATCTTTGCCTTTATACTTAACCGCTAAAGTTTCGCGATTATACCTTTTACCACCGCACACTTCACAAGGAACGTATACGTCGGGAAGGAAGTGCATTGAAATAGTAATAGTGCCATCGCCAAAACAGTGCTCGCACCTACCGCCTTGAACGTTAAAACTAAACCTACCCGCTTTGTATCCCCTTTCGCGCGCGTCTTGAGTCGACGCAAAAATATCTCTAATATGAGTGAATAAACCCGTATAGGTTGCAGGGTTACTTCTTGGCGTTCTACCGATTGGAGACTGGTCGATAGCGATAACGTTATCAAAATATTCTACACCTTGAATTTCATCGTATTCGCCTTGCCTTAACTTAACGCGGTTAACTTTTTCTGCGGTTGCGGGATATAAAATTTCGTTGATAAGCGAACTCTTACCGCTACCCGAAACGCCCGTAACTACCGTAAATAACCCAACGGGAAAGGAAACGTCTACGTTTTTAAGGTTGTTTTGCCTTGCGCCTTTTACCGTTAAATACCTACCGTCGCCCTTTAACCTAAACGGCGGAATTTCTATTTTACGCTTGCCTGATAAATACTGACCCGTAAAAGAGTTTTCACAAGCGATAACTTCGTCAAGCGTACCGCTAACTACGACTTCGCCACCGTGAACACCCGCTTTAGGCCCGATATCTACGATATGGTCGGCAGAGCGTATCATATCTTCATCGTGCTCTACTACGATAAGCGAGTTACCTAAATCTCTTAAGTTTTTAAGGGAATTAATAAGTTTAAGGTTATCCCTTTGGTGAAGACCGATACTAGGCTCGTCTAAAATGTAAAGCACGCCGGTAAGACCGCTACCTATTTGGGTTGCAAGCCTTATTCTTTG
>JAZURK010000001.1:0-3740 GCA_045606165.1 Christensenellaceae bacterium | reverse complement strand
CTTGGCTCACAGAACGACATGGCTACGATCCGACTTACATAATAGACTCTCCTATTTATTATCTTGTTAGCGTTGCAAACAAAAGTCCGTAAAAATAAAAAAATGGCTACCATAGAAGACGAATAAACCGTGGTACCACTTCAATTACGTAAGGGCAACCCTTACGCACTCATAAACCTTAACGCAGTTATACGGAGTGGCTTACTATACTTTCAGCCATCGGCTACAAGGTGATACGTTATTTTGCTATTTGCCGAGATTTCAGCGCCCTCGTACTCTCTAAAAAATAGTGAATAAAATAACCCGTCCTTGATAATCGCTTTTGTAGATATTTACAAATATACGTATATTTTAACAAATATTTTCAATTAAGTAAAGTAAATAGCAAGTAAAATACTTGATTTAATATTAATTTTATTATAAAATATAACTACTGCGATAGGTGGGGAGTTAGCGGTGCCCTGTAACTTGCAATCCGCTATAGCAAGGCCGAACGCCCTTCGAGGTTTGTTTTATGGAAGGTAGCCGATAGCAAGTGACGTTGATGTTAAGGTCTTATGCAACGACGCCCTGCGAACCGTGTCAGGATAGGAATATAGCAGCACTAAACAGTCAACTCGTGTGCCATAAGGTTGCTTTAACGGAGTTAACTACTATCCAAGCACTTCGGTAAAGCATATCGGAAAGGGTTCGCAGCATTTTTATAAGGAACGGGGGTAAAAGCCCCCTTTTAAAATATTTATGATAGAAAATCAAGTTAAACAAATTTTAAAAGAAATAGAAAACGGCAACAACCTTGGCGAACCGATTACTTTGGTTGGCGCAACCAAGTACGTATCAGTTGAAAATATCAACGAAGGCATAAAGGCTGGACTTAAAGACATAGGCGAAAATAAACCGCAAGAATTTAGGGATAAATTTAACGAAGTTCTCCCCGTTAACTACCACTTTTTTGGCAGACTTCAAAAAAACAAGGTTAAATACCTTATAGGTAAAACTTGTTTAATCCATAGCGTTGATAGCATAGGTCTTTTAGAAGAGATTAACAACCAAAGTTTAAAAAATAACGTCGTTACGAATATTTTGCTTGAAGTTAACCTTGGCGAAGAACAAAAAGCAGGTTTTACCTTTAGCGAAGTAGAAGAATTACTCCCTTTAATTAAAGGTTACGAAGGCGTTAATTTACAAGGACTTATGTCAATGCTCCCCGACACCGATGATGAACAGTTAAAAATCAGTTTGCTTGACGGCTTAAGGGAGTTTTACGATAAATTTAAAGTTATTTATAACTTTAAGCACTTGTCCGTTGGTATGAGTGGCGATTATTCTTTAGCCATCAAGCACGGCAGTAATATGATAAGAGTAGGTTCAAAAATTTTTGGAGCAAGGTATTAAAAAAAGTCACCCAATCGGGTGACTTTTTTAATACAACGATATTCGGCTTTTTGCCGAGTGATATGCAAGGTAAACCTTGCACGCAGCCGAGCGTAGCGAACGCCAATCTCGATAGAGATTATATTCATAAACTTTGTTTATGAGTTGTGGTTATTTTCTATATATAACTTGTTTCGTGTGATTAAGAAACGAAGAGAAAACGCAGTATAACGAAGTTTATACGCCTTTAAATTATTCGTAAGATTTATCAATTGTTATGTTAGTATCAAACGATGGATATTTTTCTTTAATTTTTAGGGTGATTTGTTCTTTTAAAATTTTATCGTCGGTGGTGCAAGAAAAAGGCACTACCATATCGAAAATCGCTATGTTTCTATCAATGCCGTATACTACCCTAACGTCGTGCACGGAAAGGGTTTTATCAATCTCTACAACGGTTTTTTCGATATAACGCCTTAACTCGTTGATTTCTTCGTTTTCGGTGCTAATTGGGTCGTAATGCACAACTAAATGCACGTTTAATTCTTTTAATACGTCCATTTCAATCGTATCTAAAGTTTCGTGGCTTTTTATAGGGTCTTCTTCGGCGGACATTTCAGCGTGAACGCTTGCAAACTGTCTACCCACACCGTAGTCGTGAACGAGTAAATCGTGAATACCAAGTACGCCTTCGTAACTTAAAATCTTTTCTTTTAAGCCGTCAACAAGTTCTTTGTCGGGCGCTTTGCCAAGTATTGGGCCTAACGTGTCTTTTATAAGATTAAACCCGCTAAACATAATAAATAACGCTACTAAAACCGTCATATAGCCGTCTAAATTAACGCTAGTTAAATGCGAAATAATAAGGGATAAAAGAACGGCGGAAGTTGCGATAACGTCGTTTCTACTATCCGTTGCAGTTGCTTTAAGCACGTCGGAATTGATTTTTTTAGAAATCTCGCTATTAAATAGCATCATTATAAACTTGATAATGATAGACGCTATTAAAATACCCACCATAACGTAACTAAAAATTAGCGTTTTAGGTGTTATAATTTCTTCTACACCGCTTTTTAAAAGTTCAAATCCGATAAGCATAACGAGTATTGAAACGGTTAAACTTGCGATATATTCGTACCTACCGTGACCGTAAGGGTGGTCTTTATCGGCAGGGCGAGAACCAAGTTTAAAAGCTAAAAAACCGATAATATTAGTAGACGCGTCGGTTAAGTTGTTAATCGCGTCGGCAACGATAGCAACCGAGCCCGATAAAACACCCGCAAGAAGTTTAATTCCAAACAATAAAACGTTTAAAATTATACCGAAAACACTTGATAAAGTACCGTATTTTTCCCTAACTTTAGGGGATTTTACGTCTTCGCTATCCTTTATGAAAATTTTACAAAAATTGTTAAACATAATATACCTTTAAGTGAGAGAAACACTTGCTTTTGCGTTTAAATCAACGTCAGCAAACTCTCTATTTAAGTACCTAATATAACCTTCAGCGCCTATCATTGCGGCGTTATCGGTACAGTATTTTTTTTCTGGTAAAACGAGTTTAATTCCCCTTTTACCACACTTTTTAATTAGTGTTTCCCTTAAATAACCGTTAGCGCCTACGCCACCGCCTACCGTTAAAACGTTGCAGTTCTTTTCTTCAAGCGCTTGAAGGGATTTATTGACTAACACGTCGATAGCCGAGCATTGAAAACTGCACGCTACGTCGGCTTTATTAATTTCTAACCCTTTCATTTCGCTTGTGTGCACGTAGTTAATAACCGCAGTTTTAAGTCCGCTATACGAAAAATTATAATCTTTTATTTTGTCTTTGTCCATATTTGTGAACTTAATATTTGAAGTTCCTGTTTCTGCCTGTTTTTGAACATTTGGTCCACCAGGATACTCAAGTCCACATTCACGAGCAACTTTGTCAAACGCTTCACCGATGGCATCGTCAGTTGTTGTTCCAATAAGTTTTCGAGTGTTGTAGTCAGCCATCTCAACAAGAGCTGTGTGCCCACCAGAAACAATAAGACATGCAAATGGTGGTTCAAGTTTTTCATGAGCAATATAGTTTGCTGCAATATGTCCTTCAATATGATTGACTGCAACAAGTGGTTTTTTGGTTTTATATGCAAGAGCTTTTGCAAAATTCACTCCAACAATAAGTGCTCCAAGAAGCCCCGCACCATATGTAACTGCAATTGCATCAATATCATCAATTGTGACATTTGCTTCAAGTAGTGCTTGTTTGTAAACCCCATCAATATTCATAACGTGATTTCGAGAAGCAATTTCAGGAACAACCAAGTCGGATCGTAGCCATGTCGTTCTGTGAGCCAAGGAGTTGGCACAATAATTTG